>VHCZ01000139.1 GCA_016871535.1 Verrucomicrobiota bacterium | reverse complement strand
GAATTTTGCCTGGGGCTGCGTTGCTCCTCGGTCACAGCCCCACTGGCGGGGGATGCTCGCTCGTCGCGCCTTGCCCCAGGCCAAATTGGGCGCAACGAACGTGAGCGTATTTACGAAACGGACCACTTAGTTCCTCATCCGTGTCATCTGTGTCATCCGTGGTTAAAAAGTTCGGATTACTTCGGCCGCGACAACGCCGATGAATTGGTGGAGTTGCCCTGGCGCGGCGTGACCAATGCGCTCATTCGCGCGCGAATCCCTTATCTCCCCGTTCACGTGGACCACCTCGAGCGCGACGCCTCGAAGTTCTCGCTCCTGATCCTCCCGAACTACGGCGCCATGTCGGACGCGCTGGCTGCCAGCATTCGCCGTTTCGTGGAACGCGGCGGCGGTTTGGTCGCGACCGGGCACACGAGCCTCTACAACGAGTGGGGCGAACCCAGGGCCGACTACGCGCTGGCGGATTTGTTCGGCGCGCACGCCGGCAAAACTCCGCCGCCGGCCGACGCGTTGCCGAGGCGGAGAACCGGTTCGGACACCCAACACACTTACCTTCGTCTTGCGCCGGAACTGCGGGCTCGCGTTTATGGGCCAAAGGCCGGGACGGAGCCCGCGATCATGGCCAGCCGGCATCCGGTGTTACGCGGCTTCGATGACACGGACATTTTGCCGTTCGGCGGAATCCTGGAGCCGCTGCGGCTCGATCCCCATGCTTCGGTCTTGGCGACTTTCATTCCGTCGTTCCCAATCTATCCGCCGGAAACCGCCTGGATCCGCCAGCCGAAAACGGACATCCCTGGACTCATCCTGAACACTTCGCACAAAGGCCGCGTCGCGTTCATACCCGCAGACCTCGACCGCCGCTTCGCAACGGATAATCTGCCTGACCACGGCAATCTTCTGGCGAACCTTGTGCGCTGGGCGGCGAACGATCGAATCCCGCTTCAGGTCGAAGGGCCAGGCCTGATCGACTGCCATCTCTATCGTCAGGAAAACCGGCTGATTCTTCACCTGGTGAACCTGACCAGCACCGGGACCTGGCGTCAGCCCATGCACGAATTGATTTCGGTCGGGCCGTTGCGCGTCAAAATCGAGCTGCCTTCGGAAGTTCGTCCGCGCAGCTTGCAGCTCCTGGTGGCACGGAAGAAGACTCGTTTTGCCGTGCGCAATGGCTGGGTGCAATTCGAAGTCTCGTCCGTGCTCGATCATGAGGTTGGGGTCGTCGGTTGATTCCTTGGCATGATTACCATGCCCACGCGCCATGACTCACGTAGGGCGAGTCCGTCCCGGCGAGCCGCTCCACGTGCTGGGAATACTTCCGACTCGGCTCGATGGGGACAGGCTTGCCCTACCTGGAGCGTTCAAGGGAAGCCGCCATGGGCAACTGCGCCATGCACATGGCCCATGAACCGAAAACCGTGCGGACCGCAGCCTTCAGGCTGCTTCCGCGCACTCTCCGGAATCGAGCGTTGAAGCGGCTTAAAGGCGCCTAAAGGCCACGGTCCGGGAGACGGGTTCATGGGCAGCTTCCTTGGTCCGATCACCATGCTCTCGCCCCATGAACCCGGTAGGGCGAGTCCGTCCCGGTGAGCCGCTCGACGTGCCCGGAACACGTCCGTCTCGGCTCGATCGGGACAGGCTCGCCCTACCGTCAGGTTTCCGGGGAAGAAGTGGCCGCTTGGCCGTGTTACGGCGAGATTAGCCGGTAAAACCGCGGCGTCATTTTCGATGCGCCTGGATCCGTAACCAGGACCGGCGTGCTCCGGCCCGTGAAATTGGTCAGGTCAATCCAACGCGACAGGTCCGTCGAGGCCTGGACACGATAGATTCCGGGCCCGGCGCCCGTCACGTTCAACTGGAATCCCTGCGTATTGAATCCAACCGACCGGAGCGCAGGCAATGTCAGCGCCCCGCCGGTCACCACCGTCTCCACCGTCGCCGTGTTATTCAAGGCGTTCGGGTCCGGCTCGTTCCCGGCCACATTAACGCGCGTCGTGAGCGTGCCGCCAATCGTAGGCAGCAGCACCAGCGACAGCGTGGACCGTTGGGCGCTCGCCATATTGCCCAGGTTGTAGAAGATGGTCCCGTTCGATTCCGTGAGAGTGCCTTGGAGGAACTCCGATTTGCTGAGCTTCAAACCGCTTCCCAGCGACACCGTCACCAGCGCGCCGGTGCCTTCGATCTCGCCCTGGTGCTGGACGCTGATCGTGTAAGTGAACTCGCTTCCCACGGCCACCGAATCCGCCGAGCCTTCGATCGTGATCGAAAGGTCAGTCAACGCCTGGAAGGATTTGTGCATCAGCCAGGCGACGGTATTTTGGAAAAGTTTCTTTTGTTCGATGATCGCCGCGGAATTCGCCCCGGCGGTCAAACGGCAATTCTGGCTGACCGTCCGGATTCGCCCGTCCGAAAGCGGATCTTCAAATGCCACAATCAAATCCGCTGTGGCCGACCGCCCCAGCAATGTTACCCCTTCTGCAGCGCGCAATTTGCCTTCCACATTCGGCGAGCCATTGAACCGGCCGACCGTGCCGAAGTGCCCGCTGACCACAGGATGTTTGGTCAGTTCATCCAGGAGAATCGTGCCGTCGCTGCGATTGGCCGCTCCCAGCGTGAGGTGGATCAACTCGGCCCATTGGGTTTGCCGGTTCGCGCTGAGATTCCAGGTAGAAGCCGCCAGCCTTTCGCCGATGAAGTAGAGCGGGATCTCCGCGTCGTACGCCTGCCGGAAGATCGCGACTTCCTGATCGGTCAACCCTTGCGCCTCCGATCCCAGATCATTCCAGATCACCAGCCGGGCGTCTCGAACCGCGTCGAACGACAGGCCTTCCTGCTCGAACACTTGCGAACTGATGCCCATCTCCAAAAGGTAATTCTGAATCAGCGAAATCTCCGGGTCAGCGAAATTGCGGATGATGGCGACTTCGGCGCCGGCAACGCGGCGCGTGATCAGGACGTTCGCCGGCTCGGACACCGCGACCGCGCCTTTGTCATCCGTGGCGCGCGCGGTCAAGGAATACGCGCCGGCTGCTTCGTTGTTCCAGAGGACCGTGTAAGGCGCACTCGTCGCGCTGCCGAGCAAAGTCGATCCGACGAAGAACTCGACCTTGCTCACGGAACCGTCTCCATCGAACGCATCGACCGTAACAGAGACCTCGGCGGGCGCCGTGAACGCGGCGCCATTCGCCGGATTGATGATGCGCACGGAAGGCGGCTGATTGGCGGCTGAATCGTCGTTCCGGATCGTGCCCACGCCGGTTCCAATCGCGATGATCGCGTTCACGGGGGTTGAAAGGTTCACGAAGAACGTTTCATCCGCTTCGAAGGTCGTGTCCCCGATGACTTCGACGGAGAGGGTTCGATCGACCACGCCGGGCGCGAAGTCAACCGTGCCGGAAGCCGTTTTGAAGTCGGTCCCGGCCGTGGCCGTTCCGCCGGCCGTTTGAAAGCCGACGGACACAGTCTGCGCGCTGGCGGTGGAGAGACGCAGCGCGAAGGTCGCATTCACCGACCCGGAATTGCCTTCCGTCACGATGGCATCAGCAATCGTCAACGTCGGAAGCACGTCATCATCCAGAATCGTTCCGATCCCGGTGTCGCGGATGATCCGGGCATTGGTCGGAGGACTCAACAGGACTGCGAATGTTTCATTCGTTTCCTTGATCGTGTCACCCACGATCGGCACGCGCACCACGTTGGTGATGGTTCCCGGCGCAAAGCGCAAAACGCCGTTCGTCGCCGCATAGTCGCTCCCGGCCAAAGCGGACCGGTCGGCAGTCCTGAACTCTACGGCGACTGCTTGGGTGCTTGGCGCAGACAAGCGCACGGTGAAATCGGCGAAGGTGGTTCCGGCATTTCCTTCCTGCACGGAAGCGTCCGTGATCAGGAGCGTGGGCGGCACGTCATCATCGATGATCGTACCCAGCGCGCGGGAATTCTCGATGGTGGCGTTGACCGGGCGACTGAGCACGATGGCGAACGTTTCATTGGGTTCGTCCTCCGTGTCCCCAATTATGGGCACTGAAATAGTTCGGCTCGTAAAGCCCGGCAGAAAGGTCAGCGTTTCCGAAGCCGTTTGAAAATCCCGGCCGGCCGTGGCCGTGCCTTCAAGCGTCGCGATGTTCACCGACACAAACTTGGAACTGGGCGAGCTCAAACTGACCGTGAAATTCGCGCTCACGGCTCCGCTGTTGCCTTCAGTCACGGTCGCGTCCGAAATCGAGATCGCCGGAAGAGGATCGTTGTCCGTGATCGTGCCGATGGCTCGGTCACGCAGGATGACGGCGTTTTGGGGATCGCTCAATCGGAGGAACAGGCTTTCGGTATCTTCGTTCCTTGTATCGCCCCTAATCTGCACGGCGATCGTCTGGCTGGTTGTTCCAGGTGGAAACGCGAGGACATCCAAGACCCCGATGTAGTCCTCGGCCTCTCTCGCGGTGTTATCCAGTGTCGCATAGGCTACGGTTACAAGTTGAGAGGTAGGCGCGGACAGAAGGACTGTAAAGACCATGTTCGTTGCTCCGGTGTCAGGTTCCAGGGCAGCGGCGTCTGTGATCGAGATGCCCACGATCGTGTCGTCATCGGTAATGGTCACGACGGCTCGGTCACGGAGCAGGATGGCGTTGGACGGCGAGCTGAGCAGGACGGTGAACGTTTCCTCGGGTTCAGGCAGCCTGTCGCCTTTGATGGCCACGCTGATGGCTTTGTTGGTTTCGTTCGGTTTGAAAGTCAGTAGCGTGTTGGGGATCGCGTCGTAATCACTCCCCGCCAGCGCGGTGCCTTCGGCCGTCGTATATCGGACCGAAACTTCCTGACTGCTTGGTTGGGAGAGACTGACGGTGAGAACAGCGTGCACGACCCCGGAGTTTCCTTCCGTCACCGCCGCGTCGGTGATCGAGATCCCCGGCAGCGGGCGGTCATCGATGATCGTTGCCGTCGCCGTCTCCCGACCGATGGTCACATTGAGCGGCTTGGTGAGATTTACGGCGAACGTTTGCGCCGACTGGCCGCTCGCCGCGCTCAGAACCGGGACGGAGATGGTTCGCACGAGCTCGCCCGCAGCGAAGGAGAGGGTTCCAGACACGGCCTCGTAATCGGTCCCTGCAATCGAGATTCCGTTCGCCGTGGCGAAATCGACCGAAACGGTTTGTCCGCTCGGAGAAGACAAACTCACAGTGAACACAGCTTGGGAAGTCCCCGACAACGCCTTTCGAACCTGAACGTCGTTGATCGTGATCACCGGCAGCGGGTCATCGTCCTTGATCGTTCCTGTCCCCCGGCCCTTGCCCAGGCGCGTGTTGATGGGACTGATCAAATCGACGAAAAATCCTTCGTTCGCCTCGCTCAGCGTGTCGCCGCGAATTTCGACGGCAACCGACTTGTTCGTGTCGCTTGGCTCGAAAAAGATCAAGCCGGAGTTTGGCGTGTAATCACTGAAGGCGGACGCGGTGCCATTCTTCGTGGCAAAAGCGACGGACACGCGCCGGCCGCTGGGCGCGGAGAGGCTCGCGGTGAAAACGGCATTCGTGGTTCCCGAATTCCCTTCGACGACGGTGGCGTCGCCAATCGAAACGGCCGGCGGCTCGTCGTCGTTGAGGATGGTGCCGCGGGCCTGTGGCTTCACGATCGACGCATTGACCGGCTGCGAGAGAGTAGCGAGAAACGTTTCGTCTGGTTCATCCAGCGTGTCGGAGTTGATCGTGATCGCGATCGGTTTACTCGTTTCGTTCGGATTGAACGTGAGCGTTCCGAAACGTTCGGCAAAATCTCGGCCCGGCGTCGCTGTCTCGCCGGCAGTGGCGTAGCGCACCGTGACAGGTTTCGGACTGGGCGCGGACAAGTGGACGGTGAAGATCGCGTCGGTCGTGCCCGCGTTGCCTTCGAGAATCGAAACATCCGCGATGGACAGCGCCGGTTCCGCGTCGTCGTCAACGATGGTCACCAGGCCTTGGGGCTTCGCAATCGTCGCGTTCGCCGGTTCCGAAAGAGTGAGCGCAAAGGTCTCGTCGCCTTCAAAAAACGTGTCGCCATTGACCAGCACGGTAATCGTCCGATTTGTCACGGCAGGATCGAAGATCAGTTGCCCGTTTTGCGCGACGTAATCGCTGGCGGACGTAGCCGTACCGTCGGCGGTCGCAAATCTCACACTCACTTGCTGGCCGCTGGCCGGCGACAGACTCACGGAAAACACGGCGCGAGCCAAACCCGAGTCGCCTTCAACCACGCTGACATCATTGATCGACAGCGCGGGGAGCGGGTCGTTGTCGATGATCAGGACACGACCTCTCCCGACTTCGATGCCAGCGTTGACCGGGTTGCTCAAGACCACAAAGAAGTCTTCGTCGGCTTCCTTAAGCGTGTCTCCGGCCACTTGGATGAAGAGGGTCCTGCTCGTCTCGTTGGGAGCGAAATCCAAAGTTCCAGTGTCGGGAAAGTAATCGCTCACGGCCAGCGCCGTGCCGTTGGTCGTCGCGAAATTCACGGACACTGGTTGCCCGCTCGCCGCCGACAGATTCACCTGGAACGCGGCTTTGACGGTGCCCGTGTCTCCTTCTGTCACGGACACGTCACTGATGGAAATCCTGGGAAGCAGATCGTCATCCCGGATCGTTATGAAAGCCTCTCCGCCGCGGTCGATCGTCGCGTTCACCGGTGGAGCGAGTTTGACGCTAAACCGCTCGGTCGCTTCGGAAAGCGCATCGCCGATGATCTCCACTGGAATCGCCTCCTCCGTCTTGCCCGGCGCAAAGGACAAAGTTCCTGCCGTGGCAACGTAATCGTTCCCAGCGATGGCTGTGTCGTTGGCCGTTTCGAACTGCACCGTCACGGTTTGGCCGCTGGGCGCGGACAGCTTGACCGGAAAAAGAACCGTCGTCCTCCCGCCGGTGCCCTCAATCATGAAGACATCCGCGATGGAAATGACCGGCGCGCTGTCGTCGTTGATGATCACGGCCTGGCCTTGGCCCCGCGCAATGGCTGCATTGACGGGGTTGGAAAGGTTCACGAAAAACGTTTCATTTGGCTCGTTGAATGGGTCGCCATACACGAGGACGGTGATATTCGTTGTCGTCTGGCCCGGATTCAAAGTGAGCGTGTTGGTGGAGCCCAGGAAATCGATGTCCGCCAACGCCGTGCCGGTGGCCGTGGCATAATCCACGGTGACTCGCGTATCGGTCGGGGCGGACAAGAGCACTGTGAATACTGCGTGCGTTGGGCCTGAGTTCCCTTCCTCCACATCCATGCCCTTAACCGAGAGAGTAGGGAGTGGCATGATCGTCCCGGTCGCTGGGGCTTTCGGTGGCGTCGCGTTCGAGACATTTGTCAGCGTCAAGAAGAAACTCTTAAGCGGCTGGTCCGATGTTTGAGGCTTCACCAGGATCGGCAAATTCGTGCTGGTCTGTCCTGGCGCAAAACTCAACGTGTTCGTGCTGCCCACGTAATCAACACCGGCCTTGGCGCTCCCATCCAACGTCGCGTACGCGAAGGAAATGGCCTGGCCGCTCCGAGCCGATAGACTGATAGTGAAAATGACGATGTTCGTGGCAGTGCTCGACACCGTGACTCTGCCATCACCGACCAGAATCGTTGGCGGAGCAACGCCCGGCAGAATTGTTCCGGTGCCTCGGAGGCTCGGCGGCGTTGCGTTCAAAACATTCATCAAATTCAGGAACAAGGTTTTGGGAGCCTGGTTTACGAATTGTGGCTCCACTCGGACGGTGATGTTTGTTTTCGTCTCGCCAGGGGCAAAGCTCAACGTCCCTTCTGTCGCCGCGTAGTCGGCGTTCGCCCGGGTGGAGTCGTCCAGAGTGGAGTACTTCGCGGTCACCGTTTGGCCGCTAGCAGGCGACAAGCTTACCACGAAAACCAAGTTGGTCGAGCCTGCATCCAACGCGGTCACGGTCGGATTGTTCAGCAGAAGTTCCGGGAGAGGATCATCGTTGAGGATGGTTGCTCTTGTGGGCGCCTGGATGAGGCTCAATACGGCATTCGCCGGGTTGCTCAGCGTGAGGAAGAAAGTTTCATCCGCCTCGTTCAATCTATCGCCGAGGACGGGAACACTGATCGTCTGGTTCGTCTGACCAACATTGAAGGGAATCAGTCCGTTAGCGGAAAGATAATCGCGGCCCGCAATGGCCGTCCCGTCGGCCGTGGCATAATTCACAGTAATCGGGAAGGTGCTCGGCGCGGACAGCGTGACCGCGAAAACGGCGTTCGTGCTTTCGCTATTCCCTTCCAACGTCGTCGTGTCTTTGATCATGAGGGTCGGTGGGGGATCGTCATCAACAATCAGGGCGCGTGCCTGGTTCTTGTTTGGATCGATGAGCGCATCGGAGGCACCCGTGAGTTTGACCAGGAATGTCTCGTTCGGCTCGTCCAGAACATCGCCGATGAGTTTGACCTTGATCTGGCCCGTGGTAACCCCGGGAGGAATGTGGAGAGGGATAGCATCCAATTCGTCCCGAACGGCAGCGTAGTCTGCGTCTCCGGTCGCAGTTTCATCTTCCGTTCTGAAATCCACGTACACGGACTTGCCGCTGGCAGATGAGAGGCTGACGGTGAAGATGGCTTCATTGGCTGTGCCCGAATTCCCTTCGATCACGAGTTGCGCGTCCGAAATCGAGACAGTCGGAGGCGGATCGTCGTCCGTTATCAAGATCCGGAACCGGTTGGTGATGAGTTGAACGTTGTTCGGTTGGCTGAAGTTCAGATAAAAGTAACGGTTGGGATCGCTTTGCGTGTTTCCATACGTGACAACTTTCACATCGCGGATTGTGGTTATTCCCCGATCCAATACGACTGTGTTGGTGAGACCTCCGTAGTCCAAACCGTCGAAAGCGCCTCCGTCCGATGTCCAATAGGTTAGGGCCACGGAGTTTGTAACTGGGAATCTGAAAACCTGGAAGGGTCGAATTACGTTTGTAGTTCCAGCGGTCGAGTGCCCTTCGGGAACGGAGATTTCATAGAGCTCGGGAAGCTGGAACGGAATCACTTCGATTGTGAAGTGACCTGACTCCGCGATCAGAGGCGGATTGCCGTTGTCTGTCGCCACGGCCCACAATTCGTATCGTCCCGATGTCACGGCCTGGAACGTGACTGCGTACGGGCTCGAAGTCGCGCTGTCGATCCAGTTGGTGCCCCGGAAAGTCTTTTGAAAGAAATCGACTCTCATCACGGCACCATCAGTATCGGATGCTTCCGCTCGAATCGAAATTGAGGTCGTTGCCAAAAACCGCTGTTCTGGAATTGGGCTGGTGATCCGAACCGTTGGCGCACGATTGATGTGCTGAATGGTTAACCAGAATGATTTCGAGCCACTCAGTCCTGCCAGATCAGTTGCCGTCAGCGTAATCTGGACAGGACCGGATCGATTTGCGACCGGCACAATCACCACTTGTCCGCTGCCGTTGCTCAGCGTGTAAAGAATGTTCTCGCTTGGAACCAGAGTTGGATTGGAAGAAGTCGCTGTGATCGTGATTTGGTCAGGAGTTTCTCGGTCAAACACGGCGAACGCTACGGAAACCGGCTTGTCCCCTTGAGTCGTCTGATCAGGCAGGCTTGAAATCACAGGCGCCGTGTTCACGGAGGATAGTCCGACCGGCTTCGGCGAGGATGAGCTTTGTCCGAAAGTTAAGAACGGATACTTGATCAGGAAGGCACTCACGAGCAATGCAGCAAACCAGGTACCCCTCCTGGCGTGGACGGCTCTCCTAAATGCCACAATACGAGCAATACGAGCGGCGTATTCGACTACGTTCACAGGGTTGTCTTACAAATTGGCCTTTGGCCTCGTGCAGTTTCGCCACGCTTCTGGAGCGCGGACAGCCTGTCCGCGAGTCTTGGGGATGGGTTGAAATGCGCGGACAAGCTGTCCGCGCTCCTTTGGTTGCGGTTTGTCGCGCTACGGCGCATCGCCGATTTGGTTCGTTCCATCACCAAAAAACTAAAATTCGTTCTTGTTTTGTCCGGCGTGACTGTCGTCAGTTCGGCCTTCTCGATCAAATCGCGGCGCGTTTCGAATCGAATACATCTGGCCGGCGTCCCTGGGAAAAGCGATTTGCGCTTTGCCAATGGACAAGCATTGGATCGCTCTACCACTCCTTAAGCCTGGGAAGAATTCGGAGTCGCGCGGCAACACATCCGCGACCGTCACGGCGTCACCATCGAACGACGGCGCGGCGGCAAAGGCAAGCGAAAACCGGCGCCGTGTCCTCATAAATCCGGCCAACATAACCCAGGTTCGCCAATAGCGAAAGTTGTGCCGAGGCTGAAAATTCTCCGGAATGCCGATCCTCTTCGCATGAACCCGGTAGGGCTGCGCTGCCGCGCAGCCGGTCTTCGGTCAGTGCGGCGGCGGCGCGGCAAACGCCGCCCTACAGGTTATGGAGTGCGCCAGGCCCCTCTGCTCCTTACACGAATCTGTGGACGACGGTCGCCAATCCCAAGGGGATTGCGTCGGAATCCCGTTGGGATTCTAAACGGAAGAATTGCGTGTAAGGAGCAGAGTCCCCTGGCGCGTTCGTTCCGGAGGCCCAAAAGCGGCAGAAGACTGCCGCACTCCAAAACGCTGGCGCGTCCACACTCGCTCCTTCATCGCGCCAAACGCCCGATCCTTGATTCATGAGAGCTTCCAGACGCGTTCCAGCCACGTGTCGCGCCGGGACGGACTCGCCCTACCGACCCGGCACGTAATCAATCCGGAACGCCTTGTTGGTCACGAACACCACCGTCACGTCGCCCTCGGCGCTGGCGCCGTGCTCCATGACTTCCCCTTCCGGGAACCAGACGAAATGCCCCGGCCCGAAAGTTCCCTTATGGGTCACGAGTTTGCCTTCCAGCACGTACATGCCGTGGCCGCAAGGATGGGTGTGCTTCGGGTTGATCACGCCGGCGGGGTACCGCACCAACCGGATGAGAACGCCAGTTTCCGGGTCGCTGAAAAGCTCTTTGCGGAAGAGCGCCCGGCCAATGTGCTCGTTGAATCGTTCTTCCCACGGCAATGCATTGGCGTTTACGGCAAGGAATTCGGTTTGGTTCATGTTTCAAACGCTCACTTGGTCATGAACGTCCGCTGGTGACCCGTCGCCGGGATGCTGACGGTGTAACTCTTGCCCGAAGGTTCGACCGAGAGCTTGATGTAATTGGCCTGGCACTGTTGTTCCAGGTTGGCAATGTATTCGTCCGCCGTGTTGTTTTCCCGGTCCTGGCGGAGGTTGCGGTGGATTTGGTACATCGCCTGAATCGAGGGCGTCCCCTTCAAGGCGGCGAACGTTTGCGCTTCGCAACCTTTGCGGGTGCCGTTGCTCATCACGGAAACCGTCGGCTCCAAACTGCGGATGAGCACTGGATTGTTGCTCTGATCCAGGCCGTGATGATCGACTTGATAGACGTCGACCACGCCCATGAGATTGATCGGACAAACCAGTTGCGCCTCCACGTTCCAGGTCAAATCGCCGCCGACAAAGAACTGAAAGTCGCCATACTCGAGCAACGTCACAATGCTGTTGGCGTTGTCGGAGGTGTCGTTGGCTTTTGTCGTGGCGGTATCACAAAGCGGGTTTTTGGGCGCGTTGGGCGGAGCGGCGATGAACTTCTGCTTCGCGGCCACGCAACGCCACGTGAGCTTCGGCGCGCCGCTCGCTTGCCGCAGTTTGATTTCTTGCCCGGCCGCAATGACGTGGCGTTGGTCCGCTTTGAATTCCTTGTAAGGTTTGCTCAGCAGCGGCCAGCGGGTGTCGTTCGGATTGCCGTCAGGGCTCGTGTCTGGAACGCCGTTGTCATAAACGTGCCCGACCGGAATGAGCGCCGCCAACTCCGCCGCGCCTCCGAAGTGATCGATGTGCAAGTGCGTGGTGAGGTAATGATCGATTTTCTTCAGCCCCGCGACTTGCGTGGTCTTGTGAATGCGTCCGGCGTCGCGCACTCCGGGATTGCCGGAGTCGATCAGGATCGATTCGCCGGCCGGCGTGACGATCAATGTCGCGGCGCCGCCTTCAACATCGGTCCAGTAAATGTCGAGCGTTTTGTCGGCGGCGGAAGACGAGCGGGTGAATGGAAGGCAGGCAACGGTGAGAGCGGCGATGACATTGAACAGATGCGTTTGGCTCATATTGGCAGAATTTGGGATTTGTATTCAGTGGGACGGAAATTTGAAGAACGGATGAGTTTCCCACGAACCCAGAAAGCGAAATCGCCCCAGCCCTCCGGGGCGGGGCGGCGCATGGCCGGCTGCGGCGTTGCTCGTCGGTCACACCCCCAACACGGGGATGCTCCCTCCTCGCGCCTTGCATCCGGCCAGGCGGCGCTCCCGCCAAAACCGGAAGTTATTTTTGCACAGACCCTTAGGCCGCTTCCACGCTCGACCGCGGAGAGGGCGCGGAAGCAGCCTAAAGGCTGCGGTCCGCGCGGTTTTCGGTTCGTGGGCCGTAAGCGCGGTTCTGAGACCAAGGAAACTTCCCATGAACCCACCCACCCCTTCGCCCCTCCCAGGAGGGGAACTGGACCCTGCAACGTCGAACGAAGGTCCCCTCCTGGGAGGGGAAGGGGTGGGTTCAGGGCCCGTGAGCAGGTCCGTGAGGAACAGGAAACTTCCCGTGAGCTTTCAGTTGAAGTGCGCCAGTCCTCTGGCGCTTTCGCTCCGCCGGGCCGGCCCGAAAGCGACAGAGGGCTGCTGCGCTCCACAGAGATCATCTTCACGAAGCCAGCGGATGTGTCCGCCTCACCATCGGCAACGCCACCCGGCTTTGGGTGAGGGCTGCTTCATAGACAGCCATCACCATTTCCAACGTTTTCCGCGCGTCGCGGCCGCTGCACACCGGGTCGCGATCTGTTTTGATCGCATTCAGCCAATCATCGACCAGGCGCCGATTCGACGGCCCGAAGCTCTTTTCCGCCGTGGACCAGTTGAGCGTCGGATCTTCCGGCCAGGGATGCCATTCGTTCGTCCGGCCTTGGGCCGTCCACTCGCCGCTCTTCAACAGATAAATCTTCGGGATGGCTTCGGTCAGGATTTTGACGCCGCCTTTGCTGCCGATCAATTCCAAGCCCCACAAACCCGCGGTCTGGCGGTTTTTCGTCCGGCTCGTGAATGTGACGTTGACACCGTTGGGGCAGGCGAACTGTGCGTGGATCTCATCGCCCGCAATCGGACCGATGTTCTCGGTCGCCGGATGCGCATCGCTTCGCGTGATGTCTCGGCCTTTCTGCAGGACTCGAGCCGTGCACCAGAGCGGGTCCCCGGCGAAGCGGCAAATCAAATCGAAGAGGTGCGTGCCCAGGACCATCATGTCTTCACCGCCGGCGCGAGTGTCTTGTTTGCCGTGGGCGCGGATTTCCAGCAGTTCGCCGATGAGCCCGTCCGCGAGAGCCTTTTTCAACTTCTGCATGTTCGGCGCATACGGCATCTGGTGCGCGACGACGATTTTCAGTCCCGCCTTGTCCGCCGTCGCCAGGAGATCGTCTGCCTCGGCCAAGGTCTGCGTAAACGGCTTCTCCGAATAAACGTGGGCGCCAACCTGCAACGCAGCTTTGATCATGGCGTGGTGCTGGTCGGTCATGCGCAAGGCCACCGAGACCAATTGCGGCTTTTCTTTATCCAGCATTTCGCGGTAGCCGGCGTATTGGCGCGCGGCGCGGCAGCGTTCGGCAGCTTTGGCGCGTCCGGCCGCGACAGGATCGGCGACGGCCACGACTTCGATGTTTGGATAGTCGTTGAAAATCAATTCGTGTCCATGGCCGTAGTCACCTCGGCCGGTGTGGCCGATGACGGCGGCTTTGAGCTTGCTTGTTTCTGCGGCGCGAGCGGCGCCAGAAATCAACTTCGCGCCGGCAACCAACCCAATCGATCCCTTGAGGAAGTCGCGCCGGTCTTTTCCAGGATGAACTTCGATGGAGGAAGGATTCATTTTCGTAGGAGAGGCCTGAGTTCAGTGGTTAAGTTCGAATGCAAAATAGCGGAACCTCGAACGATGCCCAGCGAAAACTGGTTCCAGCAATTCTGCCCCGAACCTCGGAGCGCCGGTCTCAGATCCGGCGCGATTCTCAAGCTGCACCGATGCGCGCCGGGTCGGAGCCCGGCTCTCCCGTTCATGGGAAGCTTCCACGATTCTTCGATCGCCCATTGGGGCCATGAACGACGCCTCGTTTGTAGTCCCGGCTTTAGCCGGTCGGGAGCACAGGAGCCGCCTAAAGGCGGGACTACAAACCAACGCCTGTTCATGGGAAGAATTGCTGAAAACCGGTTCCCGATCACTTCTCGATCGTTTGCCAGATGAGCACGAAGCCGCTGGCGAAATCGGCTGGACGCTCCGTGATCCAGCGCGAAATTTCCTCCGGCGCGAACCATCCGCCGCGTTCGATTTCCTCCGGCTGCAATACAAACGGACCTTCCGCTGCGCATCGATACACCCAGACGAACTCGAAGCCGGTCTCCGGGCAACCATCGATTTTGAAAAGGCGCTGCAACGGAGCGGCCAGCTCCATGCCCAGTTCTTCCCGCAATTCGCGCACGGCGCAGGCGTCGTAGCTCTCGCCGACATCCAGATGTCCGGAAGCGGAAGAATCCCACGCCCCTGGGAAGCAGTCCTTTCTCATGGAACGCTTTTGCAGGAACAGGTGTCCGCGGGCGTTGAAGACGAGCACGTGAACGGCTCGGTGAAAGAGCCGTTGCTGATGGACTTCCCGCCGCAGCCGTTGACCGATCACTTCATCGCGTTCGTTTACGACGTCAAAAGTTTCTTCTTTCATGATGCAGTCGTTTGTCCGGTTGCCGCGGGGAGCGCACGCGCCTCGCGTGCCGTGGTCGGCGCCCTCGCCGGCCACACTCTTCCGTCCGAAAAAGCGATCATTTGAGGAGACGGCTTCTCCGACGTTCCGACCGGCGAGGGCACGGGTCGGAACACGCGAAGGCGCGTGTGCTCCCCATACAGGCTTACGGAGGCTGCAGCAGTCGGGTCAATTCGGAAAATTGTTCGAGGCTGACTTTTTCCGCGCGAATGTCCGGGGCCAGGCCCAGTTGAACGTAAGCTGACGCGAGGCGTTCAGCCGGCCAGTCGCTTCTCAGCAGCTTCAGCATCACTTTGCGGCGCTGCGAAAAGCCGCGTTTCACAATCTTCCCGAACGGCTCCGCCTGCTCCGGCGAAAGGAGCGGATCGCGTCTGCGCACGAGCGTCACGCAAGCCGAATCCACATTTGGCGCCGGGAAGAAACAGGGGGCGGGAATCTTGAACCATCCTGCGACGTCATAGCGCGACCGAATCAGGAGCGTGAGCACCCCGTAATCCGGGTCACCCGCAGATGCCGCGAGCCGCCGGGCCACTTCCAATTGCACCGTGGCCACCATTCGTTCCGGGCAGCCGTTCGACTGAGCGAGTTCGACCAGGATGGGCGAAGCGACCGAGTACGGCAGGTTCGAGACAAGTTTCCAATCGGCCCAATTTCGGGAATCCTTGCGCAAGCATTCCAGGGCGTCTTCATGCACGAGGGTCAGGTTGGCGAAACCGCGATAGCGAACTTCGAGGAGATCGTAAAGGCGTCGATCCTTTTCGACGGCCAGGACGATCGCTCCCTTCTCAACCAGAATCTGGGTCAACGCCCCCAAGCCTGGGCCAATTTCCAGAACTTGGTCGCCAACCGCCAGGTCCGCGGCGTCCGCAATACGCCGGAGTTGATTGCGGTCGTGCAGAAAATTTTGACCGAGCGATTTCGATAAGCGAAGTCGATTGGCATTCAGAGTTTCTTTGATTTCCTGGAGCTTCACGGGATCTGCTGCGCACGATGGGAACGCGACGGAGACACGAAATCAATCGGCATTTCTCTCAAGTTCGAAAAAATCCCGCCGAATATTAGGCTGGGCCTGAATTTTGCTTTGTAATTCGCAAGAGTGCTTTATGTCATTTGCAGGCGACAAACCACAACTGAATCAGTGGTCCCCCACCGAGAGCTGGGAGTCCGATCGAGTGAGACGCCGTGACTCCGAGGAGGCGTCCAGGGTAGATTTCCACCATGCCTCGAGCCATTTGAGCCAGAAGGGACCCGGTTATTACCTGATTCTGTTGCGCAATGAGATCAAGCACCGCTCCCTCCGCGGCAAGCCAAGCCTGTTGACTTGATCGAATCTCGGTATCGATCAAGCCGCATCCTTAGTGGTCCGTTTCATAAATACGCTCACGTTCGCGGCAAGGGATTTTTCGGCCAGACGAGGCGCGAGCGACGAGCATATCCCGAAGTGGATCTGTAAGGAGCAAGCAA
>VHCZ01000138.1 GCA_016871535.1 Verrucomicrobiota bacterium | reverse complement strand
CTCCCATGCGTCACATGGCTCGCCCGCGGGCTTCGCGGAGTATGGGAGCTATGGGAAAAATGTGCCCCCGCCACACCACCGCCGCCCTCGACGCCGAAAGCGCCGAAGTGCTGGAGAACATCAAGGCGCTGCTGAAATGAAGGCTTCGTGGCAAAACCGACCGCTCGCCGATTTCGTCACGTCCCGTCCGGGAAACAACAAAATCATCAAGGGCAAGCAGAGTGACCAACCCGGCGATGGCCTCGTTCAAGGTTTCAGTGCGAGCGGTCCAGACGTGTGGGTGACTGTCGCTGACTACAACCAACCCGGCGTTGTAATCTCGGCGGTTGGTGCGCGCTGTGGCAAAACATTCGCCGCCGAGGGCGAGTGGACAGCGATTGCGAACACGCACGTTTTGCTTCCCGGAAAGGACGTTGACCCGCGCTGGCTCTGGTATCGCACCAACGACGAGGAGTTTTGGATAAAGGGTGGTGCGGCACAGCCGTTCGTGAAGGTGAAGGACACGCTACAGCAGGCGATTCCCGTCCCCCCGCTTTCGGAGCAGCAGCGGATCGTGGGGGTGCTGGACGAAGCGTTTGCCGGGCTGGCCACCGCCCAAGCCCACGCCGCCCAGAACCTCCAAAACGCCCGCGCCCTCTTTGAAAGCCACCTCCAATCCGTCTTCACCCACCGCGGCAAAGGCTGGGTGGAGAAGACGCTCGAAGAAGCGGCGGCAGGCGACTGCTCCCTTTCCTACGGAATCGTTCAGCCCGGCGACGATGTCGAAGGTGGTCTGCCCGTGGTGCGCCCGACTGACCTGACCCATGACACCATCACGCTCGACGGTTTGAAGCGGATCGATCCCAAGCGAGCCGAGTCTTACCAGCGGACGACGCTTCAAGGCGGAGAACTGCTCATGTGTGTGCGGGGTTCGACTGGCGTGCTTTCCAAAGCAGCACCGGAACTCGCGGGCGCGAACGTGACACGCGGCATCGTGCCGATTCGCCTCAATCCGAAACTCCTCACGCAAGACTTTGGGTTTCACCTTCTGCGCGCAGAGCCGGTGCAGGCACAAATCCGAGCCAAGACCTACGGAGCTGCGCTCATGCAAATCAACATCGGTGACCTTCGCCAAATCGCGGTGGCATTTCCTCCGCTCAGTGAGCAGCAAGCCATCGCCGACGAACTCGACGCCCTCGCCGCCGAAACCCAACGGCTGACGCGGCTCTACGAGCAAAAGCAGGCGGCGCTGGCGGCGTTGAAAAAGTCGCTCCTGCACCAAGCCTTCACCGGAGAATTGTGAATTTATGACACCAACACAAAAGCAACCGGAAGCCTTCCACGCGCCACTAAAGCCCAGCGACACGGCCGAGCAAACCGTGGGGTGCAGACACACTCAACCGAACATCTGCGCCAAACACAGCATGCCGAAGGTTTGTGCCTTTGTTCGAGCCGATGGGATGTGTTTCGCTCCCCCGACGTCGTGGAAGAAGCAGTTCCTGAAATTGAAAACCGGAGCAGCAAAAAAGAAATGAACGCCGCCGAAACCCAACGGCTGACGCGGCTCTACGAGCAAAAGCAGGCGGCGCTGGCGGCGTTGAAAAAGTCGCTCCTGCACCAAGCCTTCAACGGGGAGTTGTGAAACATGAAGTACTTTTTTGATAAAGACTCGGTAACAGACTTTTCGGCACTCTGTGAGCGATTCGCGGGAAAGCCGCTGCAATCGCCCTACCGTTCGACCGTGCCGTTGTTGAGCTTGGTTGAGCACTCTCGAAGCGAATGGCATGCTCTTCTGGAGTTGTTGGGAGCGCCACGCGACAGCACGGTCCATTTTGAATACTGCGTCCCTTCGCCCAAGGCTGGTGGAAATCCGTCACAAACCGATGCTCTTATCATGTCGGAATCCACGGTTTGGGCCATCGAAGCGAAGTGGACGGAACCATGTTATGAAACTGTCGCGAAGCGCATCAGCAAGCCGGAAGCCGACGGGGCAGATCCCCGGAAAACCGTCGAGGGCTGGCTGAACTATCTGCGTCCATTTGCCGCTCATGATTTGCACCTGGGTAGTTTTTCAGATGCGGTTTACCAAATGGTGCACCGCGCCGCTTCGGCGTGCGCGGTGGCGACAGAGCGGCGATGCAAGCCAGAATTGGTTTATCTCCATTTCCATCCCTCGCCCGAGAGGAAATCCGCCACGACTATCCAATACGTTTCCGATCTCCGACACCTGAGTTCGCTGCTCGGAAATCCAGTTCGCATCGGCTTTACGGTCGTCCAAATGCCCGTTAAACCGATTCCCGCATTCAACGCAATCAAGGGACTAAACAGACGCCAACCCTCCACGGCGGCGAAAGTGTCGGCAGCCTTGTGCGAGGGACCGTTATTTGAATTTGGGAAGCCAATCATTTCGGAGCTATGAGCCCCGCCGACACCCAACGGCTGACGTGGCGCTACGAGCAAAAGCAGGCGGCGCTGGCGGCGTTGAAAAAGTCGCTCCTGCACCAAGCCTTCACCGGAGCATTGTGAACGCACGACCATCCATTTCCGTGCCAAGAAATCCACCCGCGACGGGCGGGCTGCGTCTGGGATTGTGCTGCCTGTTCGCCGTTGAGCCGATCAAGTTCCGCACGACCACGGCAACGGCGATGCTCCGCCTGACCAGGAAACAGAGGCTGGCGCGGCTGGCGGATCTGTGCCTGGCCAATGCTGACGCGTTGCTCGCTGCGCTGAGATTTTGCGCGGCGCACGGCATCGCCGCGTTCCGGGTGAACAGCCAGATTCTGCCCGTGAAGACGCACCCCACGGCGGGCTACACAATGAGCGAATTGCCGGGCGGCGCGGGCATCGTGGAGCGTTTCAAGGAATGCGGTAAGTTCGCCCGTGCCAATGCTCTGCGACTCTCATTTCATCCCGATCAATTCGTGGTGCTCAATTCCCCGAATCCCAAAACGCTCGCGCATTCGCTGGAGGAACTGGATTACCAGGCCGAGGTCGCTGAGTGGGTTGGGGCGGACACGATCAACATCCACGGCGGCGGCGCGTATGGCGACAAGACCGCCGCGCTTGGGGCTCTGCGGAAGAACATTGAACGCCTGCCTGTGCCGGTGCGATCGCGGCTCACGCTGGAGAATGACGACAAGGTTTACACGCCTTCCGACCTCCTGCCCGTTTGCGCCGACACCGGCGTGCCGCTGGTCTACGACGTGCATCACCATCGCTGTCTGTCTGACGGATTGAGCGTGGCCGAGACCACGAAGCGGGCGCGGAAAACGTGGAAGTCAGAACCGCTGTTTCATATTTCCAGCCCGATCGAAGGCTGGAACGGGCCGAAGCCGCAGCGGCACCATGACTACATCAACGTCGCTGATTTCCCGGATGAGTGGTTGGGCTGGCCGCTGACGGTGGAGGTCGAGGCCAAGGCCAAGGAGCTGGCGGTGGCGCGACTCATTGACGACCTCCATGGGAAAGGAGCACGGAATGCCCGCTGACAAACTCATTCTTGTCACCGGAGCAACGGGCTATGTCGGCGGCCGATTGTTGCCGCTCCTGGTGCAGGACGGCTGTCGTGTGCGGTGCTTGGCGCGGCAGCCAGACCGCCTGTCGTCGCGCGTGCCGGCGGGCGTGGAGGTCGTTGCTGGTGATGTGCTGGATGCCGCTTCGTTGTCCGCCGCCATGCAGGGTGCCGAGGCGGCATATTATCTGGTTCATTCCATGCGGACGACGGGCGACTTTGAGGAGCAGGACCGGCTCGCCGCGGACAATTTCGCCAGTGCTGCCGCCGCAGCGGGCGTGCAGCGGATTATTTATCTCGGCGGCTTGGGCGAGGACGAGGCGGAGCTGTCGGCGCACCTGCGCAGCCGGCACGAGGTGGGAGGGCGTCTGCGTGCCCACGGCGTGCCGGTGGTTGAACTCCGGGCTTCCATCATCATCGGTTCAGGCAGCCTGTCGTTTGAGATGATCCGTGCGCTCGTCGAGCGATTGCCGGTGATGGTGACGCCACGCTGGGTGCGGGTCACGGCGCAGCCCATCGCCATCGGTGATGTGCTCGCCTATTTGCGGGCGGCCCTGGAGGTTGAAACCGGCCATCGCAGCCTGACTATCGAGATCGGCGGGCCAGACCAAGTTTCTTATGGCGATCTGATGCGCGAATACGCGCACCAACGCGGGCTGCGGCGATGGATGATTCCCGTGCCCCTGTTGACGCCCCGGCTTTCCAGCCTGTGGCTGGGCCTGGTGACGCCCCTGTATGCGCGGGTCGGACGCAAGTTGATTGACAGCCTGCGTCACCCCACGGTGGTGCGAGACGATTCGGCGCAACGCCGCTTTGCCATCCGACCGATTGGCGTGCGGGGGGCGATTGCGAGCGCGCTCCGAAACGAGGACTCAAGCTATGCAGTGACCCGGTGGTCGGACGCGTTGTCGGCCGCCGGCACACCCGAGCAGTGGGGCGGGACGCGATTTGGCAATCGGTTGGTGGACTCGCGTTCGATGGCGGTGACGGCTGAGCCCGCTGCCGTCTTCGCCGCCGTGGAGCGCATCGGCGGTGCGACGGGCTGGTATTATGCGAACTGGCTCTGGACTTTGCGCGGCTGGCTGGATCTCTTGCTGGGCGGAGTCGGGATGCGCCGGGGGCGTCGTGATCCGGAACGTTTGCGAGCGGGCGACACGCTGGATTGCTGGCGTGTCGAAAGTATAGAGGCGGGCCGGCAGTTACGCTTGGCTGCCGAGATGAAACTGCCCGGGCGCGCGTGGCTGGAATTCGAGGTGCAGCCGGACGGCGGCAACGCGAGCCTGCGCCAAACCGCGACGTTCGATCCGCTCGGGCTGTTGGGGCTGGCTTACTGGTATGCCGTCTGGCCTTTGCACCAACTTGTTTTTGCGGGCATGCTGCGCGCCATTGCGACCTCGGCGGAGAAGCGCGCATGACGATTCACGAATTCCAATGCGAACTATGGTTGCCGCTGCCGCCGGAGGAGTTGTTTCCATTCTTTGCGGACGCGGGCAATCTGGATGCGATCACGCCGCCTTGGCTGCATTTTGGCATCCTGACGCCGCGTCCCATCGAAATGCGAGCGGGGGCGCTGATTGATTACCAAATACGCGTGCGCGGCCTGCCCATGCGCTGGCGCACGCTCATCCGGGAATGGCAACCGCCGCACCGCTTTGTGGATGAGCAACTGCGAGGGCCGTATCGGCAATGGATTCACGAGCACGTCTTTGAAGCGCACGATGGCGGGACGCTGGCCCGGGATGTGGTGCGCTACGCCGTGCCCTTTGATTTCATCGCGCATCCGCTCTTTGTGCGGCGGGATATAGAGAAGATTTTTACGTTCCGTCAGGAGTCGCTGCGGGCTCGGTTTGGCGTCGCCGGAAACCATCAGAAATGAACGAGAAGGCAAACACCAAGGGCAGCAACCCGGAACACCGTATGACCGGCTTCCGGGCCGGCTTCGCCTTGGCGGGCTGGCTGGCGCTTTGTTTCAGCGCCGCGGCAACCGGGGCGCTGTTCATGCCGGGCGAATGGTATGCCACGCTACGGAAGCCGTCGTGGAATCCCCCGAGCTGGGTGTTCGGCCCGGTCTGGACAACGCTCTATACGATGATGGCGGTGGCGGCGTGGATGGTGTGGAAACGCGGCGGGTTCATCTCGCAGCGCCGCTCGCTGGTGCCCTTCCTTGTGCAACTCGCGCTCAATACCGCGTGGACGCCGATTTTCTTCGGTCTGCGTCGTTCCGGCCTGGCGTTTGCGGAAATCATTCTGCTGTGGCTGGCCATCGCGTGGACCATCGCGCTTTTCTGGCAAGTGCAGCGCCCCGCGGCGTGGCTGCTGGTGCCGTATCTCGCGTGGGTGAGTTTTGCGGCGGTGCTGAACGGCACGTTGTGGAGGCTGAACCCATGAACGAAATCGAAACCCAACGGCTGACACGGCCACAAAAGCAGGCGGCGCTGGCGGCGTTGAAAAAGTCGCACCTGCACCAAGCCTTCAGCGGGGAACTGTGAGATAAACCCGCGCGCACCGTTTTCAATCCCAACGGGATTGCATCCTTCAGCCCAGGGTTGCGCGGGACGCGCTACCCTGGGTCACGCCCCCGTCATTTCCCCCAACCCCAACGAGGTTGCGTCTTGCCCGCGGTCCATCGCCACAACCCCGCTTGGGTAAATTCCCGACGTGTCGCCGGTTTCGACACATCGCCAAAACGTGTCGAAATTCACCCGCCATTTCGACGTGTCGCCGGTTTTGACCGGCGGCTGGAACGTGTTAAAATGCGGCCTGACTTTTAACGCATTCCTTTGACGTGTTAAAATGGGCGACATAAACTCCGGGCATGGCTCCCGCGCGAAAATCCTCAAAACCATTGGCGGTGTGGCGTCCGCAAGAGCCATTCAACGCGCTGCCGCCGCTGCCACCCAAGCCCGAGCTGGAAACGAAGGCGATCCTCAAACAGTGCATCCGGGCACGGGCGGCGTTGTCGGAATTGAAGCAGGCGGGGGAATTGATCCCGAACCAAAGCGTGCTCATCAATACACTGCCGCTGCTGGAAGCGCAGGCGAGTTCAGCCATCGAAAACATCATCACGACGACGGATCGGCTGTTCCAATTCCGCGAGATGGACGAGAGCGCCGACGCGGCGACGCGAGAGGCGCTGCGTTACGGTCAGGCGCTGCTGGAGGGATTTCAGTCGCTGAAGAATCGTCCGCTGGCCACACGCACGGCGGAGGAGATTTGCAGCCGCATCAAAGGCAAGCCGATGCGGGTGCGGACGATGCCGGGCACGGCGCTGGCGCGGGCGGCGGGAGAAGTCGTCTATACGCCGCCGGTGGGCGAGGATTTATTGCGCGAGCTGCTGTCGAACTGGGAAAAGTTTCTGCACGAGGCGACGGACATTGACCCGCTGGTGCGGATGGCGGTGGGGCATTATCAGTTTGAGGCGATCCATCCGTTCACGGATGGCAACGGCCTGACCGGCCGCGTGCTGAACAGCCTTTATTTCATCAGCGAGGGGTTGCTGACGCTGCCGATCCTCTACCTGAGCCGTCACATCATCCAGCACAAGGCGGATTATTACCGGCTGCTGCGTGAGGTGACGCAGACGGATGAATGGGAGGCGTGGATTTTGTTCATGCTCAAGGGTGTGGAGGAAACGGCGCACTGGACGGTGGCGAAGATCGCGGCGATGCGGAAGCTGCAAAAGCACACGACGGATTTTGTGCGCAAAGCCGCGCCGAAGATTTACACTCACGAGTTGATGGACTTGATTTTCGAGCTGCCGTATTGCCGGATTCAAAACGTGACGGCCAAGGAAATAGCCGTTCGCCAAACCGCCTCGAACTATTTGAAGGAACTGGTCCGACTCGGCGTGCTGGAGGAAAAACCGGTGGGCCGCGAAAAGCTTTTCATTCATCCGAAGCTGATGCGTTTGCTCACACGGGACACCAACGAGTTCACGCCTTACGCATGAACGAAGCCGAGACCAGAGCCGAACTGATCGACCCCGCGCTGAAGGCGGCGGGCTGGAGCGTGGTCGAGGGCAGCCGCATCCGGCGCGAATATCTCATCAGCCCCGGGCGCATCGAGGGCCGCGGGCGCCGGGCCAAGCCGCTGAAGGCAGACTACGTGCTCGAATACCGCAACACCAAGCTCGCTGTGGTGGAGGCCAAAGCGGACACGGAGCAAGTCACGGAGGGCGTCGGGCAGGCTAAGGATTACGCGGGCAAGCTGGCGGTGCGCTATGCGCTCGCCACGAACGGCCATGGCATCTACCGCATTGACATGGACACCGGCGCGGAGGGGGAAATCCCGTGCTTCCCCTCGCCGGATGAACTGTGGAGTTTCACCTTCGCCAAACAGGATGCGTGGCGGGATCGTTTCGCCACCGTGCCCTACGAGGACAAGGGCGGCTCCCATCCGGGCCGGTATTACCAGGACGTCGCCATCGAACGCGTCTTGCAGGCCATCGTCGCCAAGCGCAATCGCATCCTGCTCACCCTGGCCACCGGCACGGGCAAGACGTTCATCGCGTTTCAGATCGCGTGGAAGCTGTTTCACTCGCGCTGGAATCTGTCGGGCGAGCCGACACGGAGGCCGCGCATTCTCTTTCTCGCCGACCGCAACATTCTGGCGAATCAGGCTTACAATGCGTTCTCGTCGTTCCCCGAAGATGCGATGGTGCGCATCAAGCCGGAGGACATCCGCAAGAAGGGCAAAGTTCCGAAGAACGGCAGCCTGTTCTTCACCATCTTCCAGACTTTCATGGCTTCGGCAGGCTCAGCCACCGAGGGAGACTCCCACCTAGACACTCTTCCAGAGGTCACTGACATCCGTGACGCCTACGGCTACATGTATGTGCTAGTGTGCGCGGACGGGAGCTTCTACACGGGAAGCACCAGAGACCTGCGCTTGCGATTGGAGCAACACAAAGCCGGCGAAGGCGCTGAACATGCGGGCGCACGCCTGCCAGTAAAACTCATCTACTACGAGACGTTTGATCGTATCGATCAGGCCTTTGCACGCGAGAAGCAGGTTCAGGGTTGGAGTCGCGCCAAAAAACTCGCGTTGATCAAAGGTGAGGTGCGGGAACTACAGCGACTTTCTCGGGCTGCGTCGGTGCCTGAGCCTGTCGAAGGCTACTTCGGGGAGTATCCGCCGGACTTTTTCGATTTCATCATCATCGACGAGTGCCATCGCGGCGGCGCGAACGATGAAAGCAACTGGCGCGGCATCATGGAGTATTTCGCACCCGCCGTGCAGCTCGGCCTGACGGCCACGCCGAAGCGGAAGGACAACGTGGACACCTACCGGTATTTCGGCGAGCCGGTGTTCATCTACTCGCTCAAGGACGGCATCAACGACGGCTACCTGACGCCGTTCAAGGTGAAGCAAATCCAGACCACGCTGGACACATACTATTACACGCCCGACGACACGGTGGTGGAAGGCCAAGTCGAGGCGGGCAAGCTCTACGAGGAGGCCGACTTCAACCGGAACATCGAAATCCGCGAGCGCGAGCGCAAGCGGGTGGAAATCTTCATGTCGCAGATCGACCAGAACGAAAAGACGCTGGTGTTCTGCGCCACGCAATCGCACGCCCTGCTGATGCGCGACTTGATCAACCAGATGAAGCGCAGCAGCGATCCCAACTACTGCCAGCGCGTCACGGCCAACGACGGCGAGATCGGCGAGCAACACCTGCGCGACTTCCAGGACAACGAAAAGACCATCCCGACCATACTGACCACGTCGCAGAAACTCTCGACCGGCGTGGACGCCCGCAACATCCGCAACATCGTGCTGATGCGACCGGTGAATTCGATGATCGAGTTCAAGCAGATCATCGGGCGCGGCACACGGCTCTTCGACGGGAAGGATTTCTTCACGATCTACGACTTCGTGAAGGCGCACCAACACTTCCTCGACCCCGAGTGGGATGGCGAACCGCTGGAACCCGATCCGACGGAGCCGTGCGCCACCTGCGGCCAGTCGCCGTGCGTCTGCGTGAAACCGCCGCCCGGCCCATGCGAGGTCTGCGGCCAGTCACCGTGCGTATGTCCGAAAGAGCCTTGTCCCAAGTGCGGTCAGCGTCCGTGCGTGTGCCGGAAGAAGGCCAAGGTGAAACTGGCCGACGGCAAGGAGCGCAACATCCAGCACATGACCTGCACGAGCTTCTGGCATCCGGATGGCACGCCGATGACGTCGCAGCAGTTCATGGAAATGCTCTTCGGCAAGCTGCCGGAGTTCTTCCACAACGAAGAGGAACTGCGCGCCATCTGGAGCGCGCCGGACACACGCAAGAAGCTGTTGCTGGGCCTTGCCGAAAGGGGCTTCGGCCAGGAGCAACTGGTCGAGATGCAGAAGATCATTGACGCCGAGGCCAGCGACCTGTTCGACGTGCTGGCTCATGTGGCGTATTCCAAAGCGCCGCTCACACGGGAGGTCCGCGCCGCGCATGCGCGCGTCTATATCAACACGCAATTCAACGCGAAGCAGCAGGCATTTCTCGACTTCGTGCTCCAGCACTATGTCACCGTGGGCGTTGAGGAACTGGACCAGGAGAAGCTCACGCCCTTGCTGCGACTCAAGTATCACGCCATCGCCGATGCCGTGTCCGATCTAGGCCAACCGGCGGAGATTGGAAAAGTGTTCGCTGGCTTCCAGAAATATCTTTACGCCGACAAGGTCGCATAGCCGAAGTGCGCTTCCTTGCCATCTACAAGCAGGAGGGCCTCGTCCAGCCTCAACTCTGTGGCCAAGGCAACCCGACGCTCAACACCGCCCAAGCCGTCGCCAAGGATTTGTTCCGCGAGTTCACCAAGATTTTGGCAAAGCAGTTTGCCGCTGACGGGTTGCATCGCACGGACAAGGACTTCGTGGATCGTTGCATCAAATTGCTCCGCCGGAAAAACTATCGCGCCCAAAGCGAATGACCGAAGCCTTATTCCAGTATCATCTGCGCGTCAGTCCACGCGCTCGAAATATCCGCCTGCGTGTCACCATGCAGCGCGGGCTGGAGGTCGTTGTGCCGCGTGGCTACGACAGCGCAAAAATTCCCGCCCTGCTTGCGCGCAAGAAGCATTGGATTCGATCCGCGATGGAACAGGCCGAGTCGCGCCGGAAATTCTTTGAACCCGAACCGGTGTGGCGGTTGCCCACGGAAATCAAGCTCGCCGCCATCGGCCTCGACTGGCACGTCCTGCAACGCGAGACAGACGTGCCGTGGGTCGCGGTGCGGGAGATTGGGCCGTCAACGCTGCTCGTCTTTGGGAAAGTTGCTGACGAGCGCCGCTGTCGCGCCGCCTTGAACCGCTGGCTCATGCGTGAAACGCGCAAGCATCTTGTCCCTCGCCTTGAAGAATTGAGCCGACGCACCGGTTTGCGCTTAAAGCGCCTGATGGTGAAAAAGCAAAAGACGCGCTGGGCCAGTTGCTCCCGGCACAGGACGATTTCCCTAAACGCCAAACTCCTTTTCCTGCCGTCGGAACTCGTGGATTACGTCATCGTCCATGAGCTTTGCCATTTGTCCGAGATGAACCACTCACAACATTTCTGGCAACTCGTCCGCCATCACTGCCCCGATTTCCAAAAACGCGACACCCAACTCCGCGAAATGTGGAAGCGTTTGCACCGCTGGGCGTCGTGATCGTGCGGGACATGTGGCTGACCGGCTTTGACGCGCCCTGCCTGCACAGGGTGTGAGGCCGCATCAGCCGTGCGGCGCCCCGGCTCCGTCACTTTTCGTTCTTCTTCTTTTTGCCCGTCTTTTTCTGGGCGGGCGCGTCGGGCGGCGGGGTGAGGGCATCAGCGGGCTGGTTCCACAGCCGCCACGGGTCGTTGAGGCGGCGCATCTCCGCAAGCAGCAGGCCCTGCATTTCCGCAAGCTTCGCGGCGTGGCGCGGGTCAGGGGCGAGATTCACCTGTTCTTTTCCGGGTTGCACGCCGGTCAAGGCCACCACTTCCGGGTCGTGGTGTTCGGCGAGGAGTTCGTCCGGGTTGTCCTTGAGGTTGAAGAGTTGCGTCTCGCGCACGGCGGAACCGGACATGAACACTTGACCCATACTTGACCGATGCTTGACTGACGGTTGACTTGTCAGCAGTCTGTTCCGCATGAGCTACCAGCCGCAGTTCACCATCACCACGGGCCTGCTGGCGCGGGTGGAGGGCATCGCCGCGCTGCGGGAGCGCATCCAGAACGCCACGGTGCAAGTGCCGTGGATTCCGACGCTGCAAAAGGACACACGGGCGCGCAACACCCACAGTTCGACGGCCATCGAGGGCAATCCGCTGACGCTGGAGGAGGTCCGCGCGCTGGAAGAGGGAGCGACGGTGGCCGCGCCGGCGCGGGCACGTCGCGAAGTTCTCAACTACTTCGCCGCGCTGCGGCATGTCGAGAAGCAGGCGGGCAAGAAGCGGTTGACCCACGAGGACATCTTCCGTCTGCACGCCATCATCGCGGGCGCGGTGATGGACCAAGGCGAGGCGGGCCGTTACCGGACGATGCGGGTGCGGGTGGGGCAGTTTGTGCCACCGTCTCCGGAGGAGGTGTCGGGCCTGATGTTCGAGCTGCTGGAATGGTGGAACAAGGACGCGCCGGGGATTTCGCCGGTGTTGAGCTCGGCGATTGTGCATTACCAGTTCGAGGCCATCCATCCGTTTGCCGACGGTAACGGGCGCACAGGACGCGCGCTGGCGCTATGGGAGCTTTATCGGCGCGGGTTTGATTCGCATCACCTGTTCGCGGTGGACGAGTTCTACTGGGAGGATCGCCCGCGCTATTACGCTGCGTTGGACGCGGTGCGGCGCGAGGGGGACGACCTGACGTCGTGGCTGGAGTATTGCGCCGAGGGATTGCAGCAAACGCTGGAGCGGGTATGGGAGCGGATGGGTCAGCTCTCGGTGACATCGGCGCGGGCGAAGCTGGTGCTGCGTCCGCGCCAGGAGCAGTTGCTGAAACTGCTCGGCCAGCGCGGCGGCCTGACGCCGTCGGAACTCTGGGCCGCGCTGAAGGTATCGAAGCAAGGCGCGATGGATTTGCTGCGGCCGCTGGTGAAAGCCGGGTTGGTCAAACGCGTGGGCACGCTGAAAACCGGACGATACGTTCTGAAGTGAGATCTCACGCTTACTTACTTACAGCGAAGACCCGCTTGAGCCAACCCCGGCCGATACACGCGGATGACCGCGATGGGCGTGGCTTCGCTGCCGGAAATTTCCAGCGTGTGTTTGCTGTTGGACAGTCCGCTGGCGAGCGTCACACGCGCTTCTACTGCCGTGTTGGTTACGCCGGGGGAGATGAACTCGTCCACGAAGCGCGGCTCGACTTTCCAGTTCACTGCAAAGACGTCCGGCACCGCTTCGCCGCAAACGCATTCTGTCCACTGGGATGGCACGCGGTGCAGCCCAACTCGCTCACGAGCACGGCACCCGCGAACTTCTCCGTTCCCCGCGTTCGATCCCGGCGACGAACGGCGGCTGCGTGTGCAGCATCGCACTCGTCATGGCGCAGATGAAGAGCTGACAGAAAGAAGGGGGCAGAAAAAAAATTCTTTCTCTTCATGCTCAATTCTTTCTGCCCACTTCTTTCTGTCGCAAATCCGTGAGTCCACCAACGGGCAAATGCTCGTGCAAGTAGCGCGTGAGCGTGCCGTAAAAGTGCCGGACGGTGTTGGCGCCTTCGGAAATGCCGTGCGAGCGGTTCGGATACGGCAGGACGGTGAACGGCTTGTTCCGCGCAATGAGTTCGTTCATCAACATCTCCGTGCCCTGATAGTGCCCGTTGTCGTCGCCCGTGCCGTGAACGACGAGCAAGCTGCCTCGCAAATGCCGCGCGTGCGTCAGCGGCGAACCGTCGCGATAGCCCTCAGCGTTGTCGCCGGGCAATCCCATATAACGCTCCTGATAAATGGTGTCGTAAAGAAGCTGGTTCGCGTTCGGGGCGACGGCGATGGCGGTGGAATACAAATCCGGGTAACGGAAAATGGCGTTCAGACTCATGCTGCCGCCGCCGCTCCAGCCCCAGACGCCCACGCGCCTGGCATCCGCCTCCGGCCATCGTTGGAGCATGGAGCGCACAGCGGCGGCCTGGTCGAGGGTCGCGAGGATCCCGATTTGGCGATGCACACTGCGTCGCCAGTCGCGTCCGCGTGGCGTGGCCGTGCCGCGATTGTCCACACTGGCCACGAGGTAGCCCTGCTGCGCGAGCATCCAGTGCCACAACGTGGTGCGCCCACTCCACGAATCCTTCACGGTCGCCCCGGCCGGTTCGCCATAGACGTAAATGAACAACGGATGTTTGCCGACCGGATCCAGTTCCGGCGGGCGAATGCGCCAGGCATCCAGCGAAACATTTTCTCCGATGTCGATCTTCAAAAACTCCGTCGAGGGCTTCTTCAGCGCGGACAATTTCTCGCGCAGCGTCCGGTTGTCCGCCAGCACCCGCGCCACCTTGTGATCGGGCAGGCTGACGAGTTCCACCACCGGTGGCGTGGTGAAAGTGGAATAAGTATGCACGGCCCACTGGCAATCCGGCGAAAGGTCGTAGGTGTGCCAACCGGGCTGGCCCTCAGGCGTGAGGCGCTCCGCCGGGCCGCCGGTCAATCGGGTGCGGAAGAGATAACGCTGGGTGGGATTTTCCGGAGAGGCGGCGTAGTAAAGCCAGCCACCAGTGTCATCGAGTGCCTCGGTCTCGATTACGTCGAAGCTGCCGCCCGTAATCCGCGAAAAACCTTGCCCGTTCAAGCCCGCGAGATACGCGTGCCGCCAGCCGTCGCGTTCGCTTAGCCAGACAAAACTTCCCGCGGAACCCGTCCAACGAAACGGGTTCAGATTATCCACCCACGCGGGGTCCGTCTCCCGCAGGGCCACGCGCGTCGCGCCGGTCTTGGGATTGGCGACCATCACGAGATTCGTGTTTTGGAGGCGATTGAACTGCTGAAGGACGAGGTGCGCGCCGTCGGGCGTCCATTCGAGGTGCGGCAGGTAATGTTCGCGCGGATCGCCCGGGATTTGTAGCCAGCGCGCTTTGCTTCCGGTGGCAGCGACCACGCCCAGTCGCGTGGCGGAGTTCGTCTCGCCGACCTTGGGATAGGGAAAGGAAGTGATCTTCGGATAGTTGCCCGCCGTGTTGTCGATGAGATGAAACTGACGCACGCCGCTGAGATCGAACTGCCAGAAAGCGATCGAGCGACCGTCCGGGCTCCAGCGAAAGCCGTCGCGAATGTCCAGTTCCTCCTCGTTCACCCAGTCTGAAGTGCCATTGATGCGCGTGGCCGAGCCGTCGCTGGTCAGGGCCGTGATCCGCATCCGGCGCAGTTCCTGGACGTAAAGATTGTTCTCGCGCACGTACGTCACCCGCGAGCCGTCGGGCGAAAACTTGGCGAACATGAGCGTGGACGGCGCGGCATCCCCGCCGAGCCGGCGCAACGCGCGCGTGGCGACGTCCAACACCCAGTAATCACCGCGCGTGTTCCGCCGCCAGACGCGCTGGCTATCAGTGTGAAGCAACAGCTTTGATTCATCCGCCGAAAACTCGAACGCCTCGATCGACAGCGGTCGCGTCCGCCCCTCCGGGATAAAAGCGCCGGCCGGCACAACCACTGCCTTCCGGCCGGTGGCCGGGTCGTTGCGCAGGAGATCACGGCCCGGGCCGGCCGCCGCCGGAGCTTCCAGTGTGAAGTAATCGGACGTGCGCCGACTCCAACGTATCGACGCGGGCTTTTCTTCGCGGAACTCACCGGCGGCAAAAATCCGTTCCACGGTCAGCAGCGAGGGATCGTTGGTGGCAGTTTGAGCACGTGGTGACACCGTCGCGCCCGTTCGCGAACGTTCCTCGGCCTGGCGGCGGATGGCGGCCTTCGCCTGTTGCAGCCGCTCCGGCCACTCGAACTTCGGCGCTTTCGTTGGATCGTAACCTTCCAAGTGATCTCGGAGGCGTGTCGCAGGCTTGGTGTACTTCAACACCGTGTCGCCAAAAACCTCGCGACACAACGCGGCGAGACCGGCGTCGTATTCGAGCAATTCGGCGCGGGTGTTGACGTGGTTGTGGTCGTGGTCGTTCTCACGGTTGTCGTCGAACCAGCTCTGGACGCCCTCGGCGAAATACTCGTGATGATTCACCGACGCGTATTTCCCCTTCCACAACCCCGCCTTCATCGCCGCGTCGTATGCGGCCTTCACGCGCGCGTCGAAACCCGGATCCACATTCGCCATGCCGCGCAAGTGGATGTTATGGGCCAGCTCGTGGATGAGAATGTTCTCGGTCGAATACGGGTCGCCAGGGTAGCCCAGCAGATTCTCCTCGCCGCAGGAACAGAACGGATCGGTCGCGCTTCCGCCCATGCCGCGCGCGCGGGCGTCGCGAAAGTCACGGGCGGAAATGCCGGGAAAGCCGGGAATCGGATCCTTCGCGAGCCATCGCCACTCGGGCTGATCGGTGGTGAATTCGTTCCAGGCGAGAATGCAGAGCCGCGCGCCGCTCTTGACCATCGCCGCGCGCACATCCGGCCGCCGCTCGAGCAGCAACTCCACTAGGTAAGCCGCCTCCTTGAGCGCGTATGGATTCACCTGCGCCGATGCGACAATCGGAAATCCACCCGCCTTCACCCGCTGTGTGTAAAACGCCGGGATGCCGTCCGCGTCCGGCGGATCGAACCGCATCGCCTGCACCGGCACTTCGCTGGTGACAACGCGCTCGGCCTTGTCATCGCGACCCACGACCGCGAAACGATGACCGAACGTGGTCGTGATAACGGTGTTCTCGCCCGGCGCGACGGAGCCATTCGAGACGCGCTCCGTGTCGGACTTGAGCCAGAACACGTCCATGGTCTGC
>VHCZ01000137.1 GCA_016871535.1 Verrucomicrobiota bacterium | reverse complement strand
CGGCGCAACCCGAAGGGCGGCAGTTCTTTTTCGCCAGACTTCGTTGCTTGCTCCTTACAGATCCACTTCGGGATATGCTCGTCGCTCGCGCCTCGTCTGGCCGAAAAATCCCTTGCCGCGAACGTGAGCGTATTTATGAAATGGACCACTAAGGGTCTGTGAGCACGAACAACGAGTTGAGCTTCCGAGGAGACCGTGGGATAGGCGACACGCGGCAGGTTCGTAGTCCCGCCTTTAGCCGGCCCGGGACCGGCTTATAGCCGGCTAAAGCCGGGACTACGTGCGCCGGGCTGTCGTTCAATCCCGCAGTCTCGTCAGTAATTCTGCGCGGTCGTCTGCACTGTCGCCCGGTACTCCTGGAGCAACCGGACGACTTCGTCAAAAATGTCCGGCGGGACGATAGAACCTCGAATCTGAGGATAGAAAGCTTCCGTGGCTTTCCGCCATTCCGCCTCGATTTCGCGCGGGACCGGGTGAACCTTCAGCCCGCGCTTTTTCATGGCTTCGACGGATTCGGCGCTCTCACGGCGGTTGTCTGCTTTCACGAGATCGCCGGCTTCTCGCGCAGCCTGGATCAGGGTCTGCTTGCTGGCGGCGGGGATCGCGTCCCAGGTTTTCTTGGTCACGACGGTTGCGCCGACCAGCGGGGCCCAATTCAACTCCAGCATGTGGGGCGCGGGTTTTTCGATCTGCGTCGCCAGGGCCACGAACGGCGGCGCGGGCACGGCGTTGATCAAACCGGTCTGGAGGTTGGGCAGGATGTCCACAGTTTCGAGCGGGACCGGGTTGAATCCGGCGGCCTTGTAAATCTCGACGGTTTCCGGATCGCCCGCCCAAACAAAGAGCTTGGTGCGTTTCAGATCCTCCGGGCGGATCACCGGATCTTTGGAGAAGAACCGGACCCAGCCGGCATCGCCCCAGAAGAGAACAATGAATCCTTTTTTCTCGAGCCGGTCCTCCAGCATCGGCTGGAGTTTCTCGCCGATGTAATCGACCTCTTCGAGAGAGCGAAACATCATCGGCAAGTTTTGCAGGCCGCTCACGGCGGGCTCGATCTCGCTAAGGCCCACCGTCGTGAGCATGCCGGCCTGGAGCTGTCCGATGCGCATGCGCCGCACCATGTCCGCTTCGCCGCCCATAGTGCCGTCGGCGTAGATCGTCAGCGTCGCGCCCCCGCCAGGGGCCCGGCGCCATTTGTCTCCCATGGCCAACAGATGTTTGTAGGAGGACGATCCCTTGGGGGCGAGCGTGCCCAGGCGCACTCGCGTTGAGGCGCTGGCGGAGTTCGTGAAGACATGGAGGCAAACCCACAGGCTAACGCAGGCGATGAACGAGGCTTTCACAGCTTTGACTTTCACTAATAAACCGCCGTGCGCTCCTCCGCAACCCGTGAGATTCCGCAGCTTTCCTCAATGGATCGCTTACTTGCATTGAACCGCCAATGGACGCCAATCAACACCCCGCGGAAAGCCGCAACCAAGGAGCACGGCTGTGGTCGCAGACCCAGCCGCAGCGCGCCGAAGGCTTCTGAAGTGGGTTCGGCTGATGTCTCCACTGTACAACTCTCCTGGCTAAAATCCCAACGGGATTCTGCCCCAAAGCCCAGGGTTGCGAAACCATGAGCGAACCCTGAATCTTCATCCTGGTCGGACAGCCGAAACGGAACAAGAACCCGTTTCAACCCAGATCACCTTCGCCAAAGAAAGAGGGCGGCCACAAGCCCGCATACGGGGATGAGAATCGGCAGCGCAAAGCGCCAGAGGTAACTGAAGAAGTCTGGCGTTTTCACCTTCGCCTGTTCGGAGATGCTCTTGACCATGAAATTCGGACCGTTGCCGATGTAAGTCATCGCGCCGAAGAACACGGCGGCCAGCGAGATGGCCAGGAGTTCGAGTCCATGTGCCTCCGCGAATTGTTTCACTTGCACGGCATCGTTCAGGCTCAACTGCTGGCGCCCCATTGCGGCGGCCAGAAATGTCAGGTAAGTCGGCGCATTGTCCAGCACGCCGGAGAGGGCGCCGGTCAGCCAGTAGAACTTCAAGGCGGAGTCCAGGCCCAGTTCGCCGGCGTGAAGTTCCAGATAGTCCAGCGCCGGACCCATCGTCGCAAAGATGCCCAAAAACAGCCAGGCCACCTCGCGGATAGGATGAAAGTTGAAATCATTCGCCTCGTGAATCGGCCTGGGCGTCAGGAGATAGGATCCGACCGCCGCCCCGATCATCAGGATTTCTCGGAGTCCCACCGGATGTTCGATGAACACGGCTCCCAGGATGATCGCGAGGAATCCGAGATTCCTCAAACCGTCGATCTTCCAGACTCCGTGCGCCGTCTCGCTTTCCCGGATCTCTCGCGGCGCGCGCAGGAAATTGCGGCGGTCCAGGACGTAGAAGATGACGATCAAGAGCGCGAGCGTCAGCGCCCAGGCCGGCCAGCACTTTTGCAGCGTCCACCAGAACGGGATTCCTTTGAGGTACCCGAGGAAAAGCGGCGGGTCGCCAATGGGCGTCAGACACCCCCCCACGTTGCTGATGATGAAAATAAAGAAAACGACATGAAACGCCGTAATGCGGTATTTGTTCATCCGAATCCAGGGGCGGATGAGCAACATCGATGCGCCGGTCGTGCCGATCAAATTGGCCAGCACCGCGCCGATCAACAGAAAGAGACAGTTCACCCACGGCTTGGCCTCGCCTTGAACGCGGATGTGGATGCCGCCCGCCACGACAAAGAGCGAGCCGATCAGGGCCAGGAAGCTCACGTACTCGTGCGCGACATGGAGCATTCGACCGCCGTTCTTGAGCACGACCAAATAGTAAATCACCGTGATGGCGCCGAATCCGACCGCCACTTTGGGGTAATGATGATGCCACCAACTTGCATTCAGGAACGGCATCACGGCGATGGACAAGAGCAGGAGCGCGAAGGGCGCGATCATCGCCGGATGCGGGTCCACCGCGACCGCGGCCAGAAGCCAAAAAGATTCATCAGTCCAGTTCATGGTCAAAACATTCCGAACCATTCAGCCAGAATCTTCAGGCGCTGCATCGGTGAGCGGCGGCGCCGGCCCGGTTCGAAGACAAAGGCCGCCATCTAAACGACGCGCTTAGATGGCGGCCCGACCATCTCCGTACCTCCGGAAGCGGGACTTCCGGACCCTTTGACGCCTCACGACGATTCTCACAAAACGGAACTCAGCGAGACGCTGGACGATAGCAACACGGCTCCGGCGGGTGGCAAGCACTTTTCTCGGAGGGAGGGAGCAACGGCAGGGCCATTGACAAAGTAGCGCAGAATTGAATTCTGCTGTATCGCGGATTTGCAATCCGCATAGGGTCTCGGCGGGTTGGGGGCGCTTGGATCTCTCTACGCCCTGCCGAATGCAATTCGGCGATACGGCAGATTGAAAATCTGCGCTACTTTGTCAAAAGCCCTGGGAGCAACGGTGCATCCACATGTTGTCGGTGGCACAGGCAACTTGCCTGTACCGTCCGACTACCAGCCGGGCGGAACGGTCGCAGATCAGTCCTGAACGGATCGCAAGGAATCACCCGCAAAACTTGGCCGGAGCGGTTCCAACTGAATCGTTGCGGCTTAGAGCGAAAAAGAAACCTTCGCGCGCGGAAATGTGTTATGATTTGGCCCGGCGGCACAATCCGGACAGATCGAAGCCGTAACGATTCGGTATGAAGCGACAATCGCCCAGCCCTCTCCCCCAGGGAGAGGGAGAAGCTATGCTGCGCCTGTGGTTCAGTCACCGATCAGGGACATTTTTTCGCGCGGGGAATGAGCGTTCCCTCTCCTGGGGGAGAGGGTGAGGGTGAGGGCGATTCACTGTTCCATTGAATGGTCACGGCTAAATGGTCAGCGACTTAATCACAGCAGTTCATCAACTTGAACCGCGTTGAAAGACGGCCCTGAACAAACCAAGACGGCGATCGGAAGTTTGCCGCCCACGCCTCACGGCCTTCCGGCGCCGTGGATCCGGCGCATGGGCGGGCTGGGTTTGCTTTTCCTGATTTTCCAGTACGGTTTTCCGCTCGGCTCTTTCGTGAGCCAGGTGCTGGACTGGCTGGAACTCCTGCTGGCCTTGGGCTTTGCCACTGATCTGGCGCTCGCTCTCTTCCAGCGAACCTGGCGGCGCGTCCTCGGAGCGCGGCGGTTCGAGTATTTGCTCCTGGGGTTGTTTCTGGCGCTTCTCGCGTTGGTCTGGTCGCTCTCGCCGGCGGTTCTCCAGGGTTTGCTGAGATTCCTTCACTTGGATTCCACCGGTGCTCTGGCGTTCAGCCTGGTGAAAGTGTTTCTCCTCTGTGCCGTTCTCGTTCAGTTGCTCCGGGCGACACAAAGATTGATCAGCCAGGGTGTGCGGCCCGAGTTGGTGCTGGCCGGCTCGTTCGCGGTCCTCATTCTGATCGGAGCGCTTTTGCTGCTGCTGCCCAATGCAAGCGCCAGACCGGACCGGACGATGAGTGTCATCGATGCGCTGTTCACCTCCACCAGCGCCGCGTGCGTGACCGGCCTGGCCGTGCGCGACACCGGCTCCGAATTTTCCTTGTTTGGGCAAATGATCATTCTGGTTCTGTTCCAGGTCGGGGGGTTGGGCATCATTACGTTTGTCGCGTTTCTCTCGGTGTTTTCCGCCCGGACCTTGCCTGTGCCTCAGATGGTCGCGTTTCAGCAAATGGTCAATGCGCCCGCCTTGTCGGATCTCAAGCGGCAAATTCTCGGTATCCTCCTGGCGACCGGTTTGATCGAATTGGCGGGGGCTGGCTTGCTGTATCAATTCTTCCCAGGCGATGCCGACCCGCTGGCGCGAATCAAATGGAGTGTGTTTCATTCGGTCTCAGCCTTCTGCAACGCCGGATTCGCGCTGCAAGCCGATAGCCTGGTGCCTTACCAATCGCACGTGGGGATGAACTTCACCTTCATGCTCCTGATCGTCCTGGGTGGGCTCGGGTTTCTCACCCTCTCGGAGCTGGTCGCTTATCGTTTTACGCGCGCTCCTTTCTTCCGGCGCCTGGGCTTTTTCCGCCGGCTTCATGCGGGCCGAGTTCCAGGCCGACTGAGCGTGCAAACCAAGATGTCGTTAACGGTGATGCTGGTGCTCCTGGCCGTCGGACTGGTCGTGTTCTGGGTGCTGGAGTTCAATCACCTTTTGCGGGAGCACTCGCTCGGCGACAGCTTGCTCATGGCCGCGTTTCAATCGGTGACCCCGCGGACCGCGGGCTTCAACACGGTGCCGATCCAGGAATTGCGGGACGCGACCCTGGTGTTTCTGATGATGCTTATGGTCGTCGGGGCGAATCCGGTTTCGACCGGCGGCGGGATCAAGACGGTGAGTTTCGGGATTCTGCTGCTGGCGCTGCGGGCGATGATCGTCCGGCGCGAGCGCGTGGAAGCGTTTGGCCGGGCGATTCCAGCCAAGACCTTGTTCGCGGCGCTGAGCGTGTTTGTGATTTACGTGATCGCGGCGGGCCTGGGTATTTTTCTCTTGGCGCTGTTCGATCCGGGAATGAAGCTGCGGGATCAAGCGTTCGAGGTCATCTCCGCCCTCAGCACGGTGGGGCTGTCCACGGGCATTACCGCCGACTTGAGTCCGGCCAGCAAATTGGTGCTCTGCGCCGCGATGTTCGTTGGGCGAGTGGGGCCGATTTCGCTGGTGTTGTCCGTGATCCAGTCCCGGCGAAGCTTGGCCTACGATCTGCCCGAAGAAGAAGTGGTGGTGGGATAGAGTGATTGCCAAAAGCCATTTCCGAAAAGGTGGGGCAAACCTGCCGGTTTGCCAACGACGCCCGGCTGGGCGTCGGTCACCTTTTCGGAAATTGCCTTTGGCGACGAATCGAATTCTCAAATCATGAAATGCGCTGTCATTGGATTGGGTGAATTTGGCCGCGCCGCCGCCGTCGGGTTGGCCCAAAACGGCGTCGAAGTCATCGCCGTGGACATTGACATGGAACACGTCAACGCCATCAAGGACCAGGTCGCGCTGGCGGTGCGGTTGGACGCCAGCCAGGAAGAGGCGCTCGCCGCTCACGGCATCGGAGACGTGGACGTGCTTCTGGCGGCGATTGGAGCGAATTTCGAGGCCCAGGTCCTGGTGGTCGTGCATGCCAAGCAGCTTGGCATCAAGAAAATCGTCGCGCGCGCGACGACGCCGGATCATCGGCGCGTCCTCAAGGCCGTGGGCGCGAACGAAGTGCTGAATCCGGAGGAAGAAGCGGCCCGCTGGATGGTGCAGCGGTTGGTGATTACCAACATCTCCAGTTACTTCGAATTGGCGGAAGGATTCAGCATTGTCGAGGTCAACGCTCCGCCGGGAATCGTGGGCAAGAGCCTGGGGGAGCTGAATCTGCGGCGACGTTTCCGCATCAATCTGGTGGCGATCAAACGGATGGAAACCACGGCGAGCGGTGAAAGACAGCTCAAGGGCATCAATCCCGTCCCCATGCCCAACGAGATCATTCACTCCAACGACGTGCTGGCGTTGGTCGGGAGTGTGCTGGATCTGGCCAACTTCATGAGCGAATACGGCAATGCAACCACGGATGAACGCGAATGAACCCAGCGCGCCCACCAGCTCCTTCGGCTCCGCTAGGGATTAATTGATCGTCGCTGGCAGTGAAGAATAATTGTCGTTGACCGGCGATGGGCAGGACGCACGTATCCAATCGCCTTACTGTCGAGGCAAAGAAATGAAAGTGTCAAAAGTGAGGACTGACACGTTCAGACACGGTGGAGGAGAGATTCTTTACCGCTGAAAGAATTTCCGCACAATTTCGCCCGGCGTCGCGATGACAGGCGCGGGAACATCAAACGCCTGCAACTCCAGCGTCAGCCGCTCGAAATCAATCCCGCGTAAATGTTCATCGCTGGTCAGCAGAATGGAACACCCGAGCAACGCGGATTCTGCGAGCACCAGAGAATCGTTGACCTCTTCCTCCGGTATCAATCCTTGCTGACGAATCCGCTCCGCGATGCGTTCCGCAATCCCATGCCGCACGGGAATGAGGTTGACGGGCACAATGTGCCAAGAGTGGCTGAATCGGATTGCTTTGCGGGCGGACTCCCGCTTTTGCCCGTCGCCGCGCAAGGCCCAATTCGCCAATTCATGCTGGGCAGTGGGAGGGATGAGAAAACGCGACTCGCGAAGGCGCTCACGAATTACGGAAACCGCGTCCACGACATCATCCAAGTTGTCGGCGAGGTCGAAAAGAACATTGGCATCAACGGCGACGAGTTGTGGCCGGTTTGTGGTCGCCGCCATAGTAGAGCTTCAGGAATTCCTCTCCGAGTTTTTCGCGCTCCGCATCCGGCAACTTGTTGCCTTCGGCGCGCATCCGCGCGGCGAGCACCGTGCCGGCGGACGCTTTTTCAACGTGCGCTTTCTTTCGCTTCATGGTGTTACTCTACCGGCATTGGGGACAGGTTTCAAAGTTGGAAAATCGCGACGAATTCAACGCAATGCCGCCGTCGCGCTGTTGCTCTTGAACTCCGTCAGCAGCGCGGTCAGCAAATAGAGCACAGCCAGCACCATGACCGGACCGAAGCTGACACCAATCCCACGCTCCCCATCATCACAATCAGCAAGACGCTTGGCCACCGGCTGAGCCGGCTCAGCCAGCGCCCCGCGGTGGCGACCCCGCCGGTCCGCTGGAGGCCGGCACTGAGCACGAACATGGCCGCAACCGCTGAATACGAGCGCAGCTCAGTTGTAACGATTCAGTTGGTTTCGGGGAGCTCGGCGAGACGCCGATTACGTGTTTAGCTGGTAGGGACGGATTCCACTCCGTCCCTGACCAATCCTTGAGGCGTGCCTTGAACGGAGAGACGGACAACGGAAAACCAAGAGCCTCCGTTAGCCCATCTTCTCTTTCCGGGTGACAGTCTGCCTCGATCACCGGCACGATGACGCGCAGCGTTTTGCCAGCAATGGCACCAGCAAGTCGTCCAGTTTGTTTTCAGATTTGGCAGCCATCAGACTCTGACTTTGAAAATCTCGTAAAAATATCTCTCAGATTTCTAACCACGGATGGACACCGATGGACACGGATTTGAAATTCCATCCTATCCGTGTAAATCCGTGTGCATCGGTGGTTAATTTCCAAATCTCTTTGGCTAGTCTTTGGGTCCGAGTTCCGACAATTTTTTGTCCAGATTATAGGCGGCGCTGATAAGCGCCAGGTGGGAGAATGCCTGAGGAAAATTCCCCACGTGCTCGCCACAGGAACCGAGTTCCTCCGCGTAAAGGCCCAGGTGGTTCGCGTAACCGAGAGCCTTCTCACAGCGGCACACTGCTGGCCAGCCGGAGAGCGAGCCGGTCCGGTCCTGCCGAACGAAACACGACTTCGTTTTTCTTCGATTCCACCGAATGCGTCGCGCGCGCGTAGTCGAAGCGCGGCGCGCACACCAGACGAAAGTGCAAATCGCCGCGGATGGCTTTGACCTGCCGCAGCAGACAGGGCCCGGGCCAGGGCGGCTCGACCGGCATGAAATCGCAAATCTCCGCCACGCCGTCGGCGGACAGAAAACGCGTCAGCAAAATATTCGAGTCCGGTAAATAAAGCTGTTTTTGGCGCGCTTCCGCGATCAGCGGTGCGATTTGAAATCGGCCTCCTTTCTCGCCATCCAGCAGCGCGGCGAAAACGGACGGGGAATCGAAGGAGGGAAAGCACATGAAATCGATCGCGCCATCCGTGCTGACCAAGGCCACCGTTTGGAGGTTGCCAATGACTCCGTGGTTTTCGATGGGAGGATAATTCAAATGATTCATGGCGCAACTTCGCGAGTCACTTCACTCAATTCGCGCAACAGACGCCGCACCGCCGTATGGCTGTTCAGATGATAGCGCGCCGCGGTTTGCGCCAGGCCAATCCGCACGGAAAAGGCCGGCGGCGGCAAAGCGCGAAACAAATCTTCGTCGGTCCAATCATCGCCGATGGCCAGAATGAAATCCGCCGTCATCCCGGCCAGCCATTCCGTCGCCGCCGTGCCTTTGGTGACGCCCGTGTTGCGGACCTCGATGACTTTGTTGCCTTCGAGCACTTGCACGTCGATGTTCCGCGTGTAATCGGCCAGGTCGTCGAGCAACTCTTTCGCCCGCTGCGACGCTTGTTCGGGGTCGGCGCGGCGGTAATGCCACACGAGCGAGAATTCCTTTTCCTCCAGCAACGCCCCCGGCAAGCGATCCACGTAGAGTTGCAGAATGGGGCGGACCTGCGTTTTCCAGACCGTCGTGATGACTTTCAGCGCCCGCCAGTCCGCGCCTTTGGGCCGGAGCCAGACGCCATGCTCGGCCACCAGCGCCAGCGGCAAATGACCGAACCATTCTTCGAGATCGGCGCGCGGCCTGCCGCTCACGATGGCCAGGTCATTGGCCGAATCGCTTCCCAGCGCCGTCAGCAGGTCCAGCAGGTCCGGATCCGGCCGCGCCAGTCTGGGATCGCCGACGAACGGGACGAGCGTGCCGTCGTAATCCAGCAACAAAGCCCGGCGCGAGGCGGTGCGGTATTGCTGAATCAGCGCGGACCGCGCCTTGCCGATCAAGGACCGCGCGCGCTGGGCCGCCTCGAGTCGCTGGGTAGCCAACAACGCCTGGATGAAGTCCTCCGCCCATCGATTCACGTCGTAGCGCCGGAGCCTTTCCTGCATGAGCTGGTTGCGCTTGATTTGCTCGGAAGCCGGCAAGGCCAGGGCTTGCTCGAGCGCCTGGGCGATTTCGCCGTTGTAGTAAGGATTGATGACAATCGCTTCGCCCATTTCTTTTGCGGCGCCCGCGGTTTCGCTCAAGACCAGGACGCCGGTCTGATCCGGGCGCGACGCGATGAATTCTTTGGCGACGAGATTCATCCCGTCGCGCAGCGGCGTAATCAACGCCACGTCGCAGAACCGATACATGGCCACGATTTCATCAAAACTGAGGTTTCGATATTGATAGATCAGGGGCGTCCAGTGGACCGTTCCGTACGCGCCCGTGATGCGGCCCACGGCCTCTTCGATTTCTTGTTTCATGGCCTGGTAAGCCTTGATCTCCGTGCGCGACGGCGCGACGGCCAGCACGAATACGACTTTTCCATGCCATGGCGGGTTGCGTTTCAAAAACAAATCGTAGCCGCGGAGGCGGTTGATGATGCCTTTGGTGTAGTCGAGGCGGTCCACGGAGAAGATCACTTTTTGCTCCGCGCATTTCTCCTGGAGCTTGCTCACGCGTTCTTCGGTCTCGGGCGAGAGGGCAACTTGGGCGAACTTCTCGAAGTCGATTCCCATGGGAAACGTATCGACCTTCACCACGCGATCGCTCAGGGTGAGGGTGCCGAGTTGATGTTCGCAACCGACCGTCCGCAGCACGCAACCCAGAAAGTGCCGCGTGTAATCGTGAGTGTGAAAGCCGACCAAGCTGCTGCCCAGCAACCCTTCGATAATTTCCGTCCGCCAGACGCCGGGCAGCAAGCGGAACACCTCGAAGGAGGGAAACGGAATGTGCAGGAAGAAGCCAATGGACAAATCGGGCAACCGTTCCCGCAGCAGCCGGGGCAGCAGCATGAGCTGGTAATCGTGGACCCACACGACGTCTTCCGGGCCCAGGATGTTCAACAGCGCGTCGCAAAAAACCTGGTTCACCCGTTTGTATTCCTCCCAGTACTCCTCCTCATATCGGACCAGGGACGGGAAATAGTGGAACAACGGCCACAGCGTGCGGTTCGAGAAGCCGAGATAAAACCGGCCCATGCTTTCTTCGGAAAGGAAGACCGGCGAGGCCCGGAACTCGCGTTCCCCGTACTCCCGGACTGCTTCCTGATGCTCCGGCGCAATGCTCGCGCCGGGCCAGCCCAGCCAGACAAATTCCGGCTGCTCCGCCGACGCGCTTCGCCGCTCCAGATAACTCCACAGCCCGGTGGTCAATCCGCCGGCGCTGTGCTTGAAGCGCGGCGCGCCGTCTTTGAGCGACACCGTGAACGGGAGCCGATTGGAAACGATGACTAAACGCATAGGATGGAGTCCGACGGAAAAGGGGAGCACACGCGCCCTCGCGTGTTTCGACCGGCGCCTCGCCGGTCGAGCCGAAGGCGCCGCGAGTGCCTGGAGCATGGACACGGATGAACACCGATCCCCAAGGGCCGTTTTATCCGTGTGAATCCGTGTGAATCCGTGGTGGATCTGAATTCCAAATCTCTTTGACTGGAGTTTTGTTCTTTCACTTTGGAATTGTTCCGGGTTCCAGATTTCTCATCGCGTCCTCCTCCGCAACGGGGCCCCGGTCGAAGCAGGGCACGCCCCCTGAGCGACGCGCTCAGATGGCGGCCCGACCATCTCTTGTTCCTCCGGAAGACGGCGGCTTCCGGACCCTTGACCTCGCGAGGACACTCGCGAAGCTGAATCTGCGATTCTGCTGAAGCGTAGCAAGAGCTTGCGGTCGCAAGGCAAGCTCTTTCTCCGATTTCTCGATTTTCGAAATCCGGCCGGTAACCACGGATACCTCTCGAAAGCCCCTTTGACAGAAGGCAACAGAGAGAACTATACGAGACTGTTGGGATTGAATACGCTTCTACGAATCAAAGCCGCGTTATGTCGGCACGACGTTCAGGACAGGTTGAGCCACGCTACGCGTGAGTGCTCGAATGCTTATGTGAAGGGGCGGAAATCGTACGGAATGCTGGGAGAATTGAACCCCGCCGTCCTAGAGCAGCATCTGCCGAGTTTTATTCGAGTTCGCCGTATCCTGAACAAACGCTTGTAACGCACCTCTGCTGGAACTGGTCCAAGGGGTGTTGGAAGCGAAAACCGACGCCTTGGTAAAGGCGGTGAATGCCGAAGGTGCGATGAGAAAAGGCATCGCCCTGCAAGTTCAAGATGGTTCTTGCGATCGCCGAGTAAAGTCAGGGACGGAGTAGAATCCCTCCTTACCAGATTACCGCGGATTACCGGCGTTGCCTCCACGGGGACTTGCTGCAAATCTAACCCTATGCAAGCGCATGCTGATCCGTCCCGCCCCACGGATGACCGGTTCTGGTACAAGAACGGGATCATTTACGAGGTCCATGTCCGCGCCTTTTACGACACGGCCGGGGACGGGAAAGGTGATTTTCGAGGCCTGACCGAAAAGCTGGGCTACCTTCAGGACCTCGGCGTCACCGCGCTCTGGCTGCTCCCGTTTTATCCTTCGCCGCTGCGGGACGACGGCTACGACATCGCCGATTACTCTTCGGTTCATGCGGATTACGGGACGCTGGCGGATTTCAAAAACTTTTTGCGCGAAGCGCACGAACGGGGCTTGCGCGTGATCACGGAGTTGGTCGTCAATCACACCTCCGACCAACACCCCTGGTTCCAGCGCTCGCGCCGCGCCAAACGCGGAAGCCGCTGGCGGGATTTCTATGTCTGGAGCGACACGCCGGACCGATACAAAGACGCGCGAATCATCTTCAAGGATTTCGAGACGTCCAACTGGAGCTGGGATCCGGTCGCTCAAGCTTACTACTGGCACCGGTTTTATTCGCATCAACCCGAACTCAATTACGACAATCCGCGCGTCCACACCGAAATTATCCGCGTCCTCGATTTCTGGCTGGACCTGGGCGTCGATGGACTGCGGCTGGACGCGGTCCCTTATCTGTATGAGCGCGAAGGCACGAACTGCGAAAACTTGCCGGAGACGCATGCCTTCCTGAAAAAACTCCGCCGGCACGTCGATGAGAAGTACGGCGATCGCATGCTGCTGGCTGAGGCGAACCAATGGCCGGAGGACGCGGTGGCTTACTTCGGATCGGGCCGCGGCGACGAATGCCACATGGCGTTTCACTTCCCGCTCATGCCGCGCCTGTTCATGGCCGTCCGCATGGAAGATCGCGTGCCGATTGTCGATATTCTGGAGCAGACGCCGCCGATTCCGGAGACCAGCCAGTGGGCGCTATTTTTGCGCAACCACGACGAGTTGACGCTGGAGATGGTCACGGACGAGGAGCGCGATTACATGTATCGCATTTACGCCCGCGATCAACGCGCCCGCATCAATCTCGGGATTCGCCGCCGGCTCGGGCCCTTGCTCGGCAACGACCGGAAGCGGATCGAATTGCTCAACGGTTTGCTGTTCTCGCTGCCCGGAACGCCCGTGCTCTACTACGGTGACGAAATCGGCATGGGCGACAACATTTATCTGGGCGACCGCAATGGCGTCCGCACGCCGATGCAATGGAGCTCAGATCGGAACGCAGGCTTCTCGAAAGCCAGCCCACAGAGTCTTTATCTGCCGATCAATCTCGATCCGGAGAATCATTACGAGGCGGTGAACGTCGATGCGCAGCAGCGCAATCCGCACTCGCTGCTCTGGTGGATGAAACGGCTGCTTGCGCTGCGGAAGAGATGGCAGGCGTTTGGACGAGGCTCTCTGGAGTTTCTGCACCCGGAGAACCGGAAGATTTTGGCGTTCGTCCGGCGATTCCAAGACGAGTGCGTGCTGGTGGTGGCCAATCTTTCCCGCTTCGTTCAGCCGGTGGAATTGGATCTTTCAGCCTTCAGCCAGATGGCGCCGGTCGAGCTTTTTGGCCGGACGGAGTTCCCGGTGATCGGCAATTCCCCGTATGTTCTGACGCTCAGCCCGCACGCGTTTTATTGGTTCTCGCTGGAACGCAAAGGTCCGATTCACGCCACGGTCGCGACGGAGACGGCGCAGGCGGATAGTCTGCTTTCGTTGACGGTGGCGGGGGCGTGGGAAGGAATCGCCCAAATGCCGGCGCGAGCGAGCCTGGAGGCGGCGCTGCCCGGCTACTTGAAAGCGCGCCGCTGGTTTGGCGCGAAAGCCAGGGAAATCAAGTCCGTCGCTGTGCAGGACGCCTTCGAGATTTCCGCCGCGGAAGAGAAGGCCTTGATCACGCTGTTGAACGTGGACTACGTGCAGGGCGACCCGGACACTTATTTGCTTCCGCTGGCCTGGGCGGCGGAAGGTCAGGCCGAGGCAGCGCAGCGCTCCTTGGCGATAGGCCGGTTGAAGGTCGGTGACCTGAACCAGGACGGCATTTTGTACGACGCCGTGGGCAGCACGACATTTTGCCGCGCGCTGCTCGACTTCATTTCCCGGCGCCGGAGCGTTCGGGGCCAACGCGGCGAGCTGGTGGCTTCGCACACTGCGGTGTTGCGCCGATTGCGCGGTGAGGACGCGGCGCCGCTGGAACCGTCGCTCGGGAAATCCGAGCAGACCAATTCGGCGGTAATTTATGGAGATCGATTGATCCTGAAACTGTTTCGGAAACTCGAAGGCGGCCTCAATCCGGATCTGGAGCTCGGACGATTCCTGACGGAAAAGGAATTTGGGCACATCGCGCCGTTCGGCGGGGCGCTCGAATTCCGCGCGGACGACGAGACGCTTACGATCGGAGTCTTGAACGAGTTCATCGCCGGCGCCAAGGACGCGTGGGAATACACGCTGGACGCGCTGAGCCGGTACTATGACCGGGTGATGACGTATCAGGCCTTCATGCCGAGCCCGCCTCGGTTCGAGGACTGTTCGATCTTGAACCTCGCCGCCCGGGACGTGCCGCCGAACATTCCGGAGATCGTCGGGACGTATCTCGAATCAGCGCGGCGCCTGGGGCAACGAACGGCCGAGTTGCACGCGGTCCTGGCCTCGGAATCAGAACACAAAGACTTCGCTCCGGAACCGTTTACGCCGCACTACCAGCGCGCCCTATTTCAATCCATGCGCAATCACGTCCGGCAAAATCTGCAATTGCTGCGCAAGCGGTTGAAGGATTTGCCGGAAGGCCGCGCGCCGGACGCGCAACGGCTGTTGGGACTCGAAGAGGCGATTTTGAAGAAGTTGCGGCTGGTCTTCGAGCAACCGATCGCGACGCAGCGCATCCGGTTTCACGGCGACTTTCACCTCGGCCAGGTGCTCTACACCGGGAAGGATTTTGTGATCATCGATTTCGAAGGCGAGCCGGCGCGGCCCGTGGGTGAACGCCGGCTGAAGCGGTCTCCCCTGCGGGACGTCGCGGGCATGTTGCGTTCCTTTCATTATGCGGCGCACGCGGGTTTGCTGCAGCAAAAGGAGCGCGGCAGCGTGCCGGCGGGAAAACTGGATTCGTTTCAAGAATGGGCGCGCTTCTGGCAGCGCTGGGTCAGCGTCGGATATTTGAAAGCTTACCTGGCGACGGCGGGCAACGCTTCGTTCCTGCCGAAGACGGCCGTGGAGTTGAAGATTCTTCTGGATGCGTTCCTGATTGAGAAGGCGATTTACGAGTTGGGCTACGAACTGAACCACCGTCCGGACTGGGTCGCCATCCCGCTGCAAGGGATTCTGCAACTGCTGGGAGAGTAACCACGGATTTGTGTTGGACGCTGGGGCGACGCTCCTGCGGAGCTTTTCTTCGATAGTATTGGCTCGGCCGGAGCCTCGCCCCACGTTACTGCTTGGTCCGTAGGATCGACGTCGAAGCTCGTAGCGCAGAGTTGCACTCTGCCGTCTCGCAGAATTGCATTCTGCGCACTGTCGCCCGGTCCGAGCGTGCTGGGACTTGCCGGTGTCCAGCCGATTGCAAATCGGCGATACGGCAGATTCAAAACCTGCGCTACGGTTCTCCAGTCGAGCTGTCGCCTATCCCAGGGTCTTCAGTAAGTCGGGGATACCATTTCCTCTGCTATCTCGGTTGGCTCCTGTTGAACACGGACAACCGTCGTAATAGACCGCCTGCCAAGACCGGCCTTCCTTTGCGGCCTTTGGCGGCCTTTGCGTGAGGCGAGTCAGCGCCGGTTTATCGAACGGACCCAGACGCCGAGTTCGTGGCCCACGTTTCCGGATGCGGCTCGTGGTCGGTGTTCCAACGCCGGCGCGCGGTTTCCGAGGCTTCGGTCCATTTCTTGTGCTTGCCGTATTCGACGTGGCCATCGTACCAGCACAGGGTTCCGCGTCCGGGGAAAAGCCGGTGGTCGTCCACGTACATGAGCAAGACCAGGCCTTGCTGCCGCAAATTGCTTTTGCAAACGGTGTTAATGGCTTTGGACTTCGCTTGCTGCAGCGCCGGGAGCAACAGCGTGGCCAGGATCGCAATCACCGCGATGACGACCAGCAGTTCGATCAAAGTGAAGCCAGCCGAGCCAGGTTTGATCAGTCTATTTGCGCTCATTGAATCGGAAATCTCCAGCCTCAGACCACGCGGTTACTCTATCACGCGGTTGTCCTCTGTTCAAATTCAGGGAGTGAGCAGCACCGGGACGTCGCCGCGACCCGGTCGTTGATCACAGGTGTGCCCGCATTCGCGTTTATTCGCGTCCATTCGCGGTTAACTTCTTCAGCGTGGATCAGTGCGGCGGTTAATTCAACAAGGAGGGCGAGCAGCTTGCCCGCGCGGTGGTACGGCAAGATGTTTGAAACACTCGCGGGCAAGCTGCCCGCGCTCGTGCGCCTGAGATGGCGATTGGTCGAAGCGGTGAAAGTCCGCTTCTGTGCGGTGAAGAATCGTGCGGTATTGAACCATAACTGCGTCGTGGAAACACGGGGTGGAGAGCAATGGAACGAGAACGGCCAGTCCGTAACGCCGTTCGTCTGTCGAGGCGAACAAAGTGAACTCGATTCGGTCGGCGCGGATGGGCGAGCCTGCGAGCGCTGTGCGAAGCCTGTCGCGGAGGGTA
>VHCZ01000136.1 GCA_016871535.1 Verrucomicrobiota bacterium | reverse complement strand
CTTGCAGGAACGCTTGCGTGAACTGAGCCTTGCAAATAAGGAGCGCTTGATCCCAGCAAGACCCCCTGCCAGTCGCAAGAAAACCGCTCGCGAATAAGCCTATTTCGCAACAGGCTATAGTTAGTTAAAAGGTGGGGCGAGGCTTCTGCCGAGCCAATGCCATCGAAGAAAAGCTCCGCAGGAGCGTCGCTCCACCGTCGCGAACTGCTTCGTCAACGGCCCCGGCTACCGGGCCGCTATGTCGTAGGCCAGGAGAATGTCCTGGTCCCGGAGATAAAGCCTGCCATTGGCAATCACCGGGTGCGGCCAACTATTATGGTTGCTCCGATTGGGCTGGTCGAAGCGGCTGTTTTCTTTGTAGCCGGAAGGCGTAGCCTGGGCCAACGCCACCGTTCCTTTGCCGCTTTCACTCCGCAGGTAGAGCAGGCCGTCCGCGCACGCGATCGCGCCTTTTCCGAGGCTTTTGTCGCTCCAGACCATCTCGCCCGTTTTGAGATTCTGACACACCCAGCCTTTGCCCTCGGAATGGCCGTACACGAAATCGCCGAGGCGCACGACGCCGCCGTGATGATTGGCCATGGTTCGGTTGGCATACACCTGGGTCGCGCTAAACGCGTTGTCCGAGGGCGTGATTTTGAAAGCGTGGCAACCGGTGCCGTAGGAGGACGTGACGTACGCGAATCCGTCATGGAAAATCGGCGTCGCCACCACCGCGGTCGATCCTCGGCGCGGTCCGCGCCAAAGCAGGTCGCCGTTTTCCGCCGCCAGACCGGCCACGCTCGCGTCCGTCAACACGACGTATTGTTTGCGTCCCCCAAACTCCGCCGGAACGAGCGACGCATAGGCCCCGGCGTCCGTCAAAGCTTGGCTGCGCCAGACGACCTCGCCCGTGGTCTTGTTCAGAGCCAGGACGGTTCCCCTGGATCCGCCCGGCGTGCAAATCACTTTGTCGCCATCGACCAGCGGCGACTCGGAATAGCCCCAACCCGACATGAGTTTGCCGCCAAAATCTTTCGTCAGACTCTTGCGCCATTTCTCCCGGCCGCTGGCGGTCTCCAGACATACCAGGTCCCCGAATTGGCCGAGCGCTAAGACGAGGTCGCCATCGACCGTCGGCGTGGCCCGCGGTCCGGGATAGCCGCCCGGATCTCCGGGCCTTCCGACTTTGGCGGACCAAAAAAGTTTTCCGTCCCTCTCGTTCAAAGCGTGAACGAAACTGGAATCAGGGCCGTCCCCCATGGTGAAAATCTTGCCTTTCGCCACCGAAACGCCGGAGAAACCCGCGCCCAGGCCTGTCGTTTTCCAGGACAGCGGCGGGCCGCCGGAAGGCCATTTCTTCAGCAGACCTGTATCGGCGGAGATCCCATCTCGGTTTGGCCCGCGCCATTGAGGCCAGTCGTTGGCCTGGATGAAAACCGACGCGGCGAGGAACCAGGCTGCGCAGGAAAAGCAAGCGGTCGCGGATGAACGTCTCATATTGGAATTGGAATTGAAACCTGGACTTAAAGTGTTTTCGGCGGCCAATGTAAAGTCCGCTCGCCCAAATTCCAGCAATTCAGCCGGCGAACTCGATTCCTTCGACGTTCCGCCGCAACCGGGGATTCAATCGGATTGGACCGGCGAATCCGACGGCTTCGGCAGCATGAATTTCCCTTGATGCAAGTAAGGTGAACGCCCCGCATGCACAGGCCGCGCCGTTTCCAATGGCGCACCCAAATCGCCGATCTCGAAAATCGTGAACGATCCCTGCCACTGGAGCGCATATTCCAACACCAGGTTGCGGCCGGCGACGGAAAACGACAATCGCGGCGGCGACTCGGCCTCGACCAACTCCTCCAGTTTGTTGTTGCCGCCGGACTGCGCGGCAGCCCATCGAACGCCAGCCAGCGCGACCGCGCACGCGAGCACAATCCTTCGATTTCTGTAAAAGAATTGAAAGGCACTCCAACGATTTGATCTTAACACTCCAACCCGAAAGCAAGTCTTCATGCAATTCATGTTTGCAAGTTCCGTTCCGCCTTCGATGACTCCGTGTGTGAAGAAACGGTTACTCACATTCGCCTCCCTGGATTTGCCCTTCGTTGATCGAGGTCAATTCTCCTTAGGGTCCGTGCAAAAAAAGTCCGAAGTTATTTTTGCACGGACCCTAAGGGAACGGGATCTAGATATGGGAAGTGTTGATCCTGGATCATCATCCCGGATACATTAGCGGCACGGAATAGCTGGAGAATCGACGGCCGATGGCTGAGTGGTCATGGACATAAATACGATGACGTTCGCCGCAAAAGATCATGAACATGCTTCGCGTTCCCACTCCGACGAGCCGCTGTAACTTTGGGCTGGCCAGGTGTGACATCACGCCGCCGGTCGGCATTTATCATCGCTTCTGGGGGGCTGCTACTCACGACCGCGCCACGGGTGTCCATCGTCCGCTCACGGCGACCGTGGTGATTTTTGAACCGCCCACTGAAAGCGGAGCGGAGTCCGCAGGCCAGGGCGTCGTTGTCATCGCGCTGGATCATTGCTTGTTCTGGCCGGCGGAAATGCAGCAAGTTCTTCAACAGACCAGCGACTTGATCGGGATTGAACGATCCAGAATCGTGTTTGCCTTCTCGCACACCCACGCCGCGGCCAACACAAGCTATGATCGGGTCGGTCTGCCAGGCGGCGATTTGATTCCGCCTTACATGGCGGCGTTGCCGGCCAAGCTCGCGGAGACGTACCAGGAAGCGCGCCGCTCCCTGCAGCCTGCGGTTTTCACTTACGGTAGCGCTCCGTGTCGCATGGGACACAACCGCGACTTTTGGGACGCGCAGATCGGGAAGTTTGCCTGCGGATTCAACCCCGACGAAACGACTGATCTCGAAGCAGGCGTCGTGCGCGTGACCAACAAAAGGGGCAAGACAATCGCGACGTTCGTCAACTACCCGTGCCATCCAACGACGCTCGCGTGGGAGAACACGTTGATCAGCCCGGATTACGTCGGGGCGTTGCGCGCGACGGTGGAAAAGGCGACGAAAGCGCCGTGCGTCTTTCTGCTGGCGCCGTGCGGCGACATCGGTCCGCGCGTGGGCTATGTGGGAGATCCGTCGGTCGCGGACCAGAATGGCCGGCAGGTGGCCTATGCGGCGTTGAGCGCTTTGGAAGAGCTCCCGCCGGCCGGGTGCGACTTGATCTATCGTGGGGCGGTCGTTTCCGGCGCGACCCTTGGTGATTGGCGGTACAGTCGGGCCACAAGCGGCGAGTGGCCTGCTCGGTGGTCGCAGTTTCAGTTCCGCCATTGGCAGGTCCCTATTCCATATCGCCGCGACTTGCCTGCGGTTCAAACTGTGCAGGAGGAAATGCAGAAATTCTGCGCCGAGGAAACCGCCGCGCGGGCGGCGGGCAATGAGGAGGCAGCACGGGAGGCGCGTGCCATGGTCGAACGGAAGCAACGCTGGTTGACACTCTTCGCGCATTTACCAAAAGGCCCGGCGTATCCCCTGAGTCTCTGGGCCTGGCGGATGGGGGACGCGGTGTGGCTGGCGATCATCGGCGAGCCGTATCACTGGCTGCAGGCCGAATTGCAGCGGCGCTTTGCGAACACTCCGCTGATTTTCGCCGCGATTGCCAACGGCTGGGCGTCGTACCTCCCGGAGAAATCCGATTACGGAAAATCGCTTTACCAGGTGGAAGTGGCACTCATGGAGCCCGGCTGTTTGGAAACGGTGGCCGAGGAACTCAGCGCTCAAATCAGCCGATGGATGACGGACGTAATGGCATGAAGAACGCGGCGCTTTCCCATGAACCAGACGGTAGGGCGAGCCTGTCCCCAGCGAGCCGAATCTTACGTGTTCCAGGCACGTCGAGCGGCTCGCCGGGACGGACTCGCCCTACCGGGCTCATGGGGCGAGAGCAGGGTAATCAGTACAGGGAAGCCTTCCATGAACTGCTAGGGACGCGTTCCACCGCTTCATGTCCGAAGCGCGGATGAGTCGGGGGGGGCAGAGTGTTATGAGCAATGGCACTTCGGCCTCTCTCCTGGTCATGCGCGGAATCCACAAACGCTTTCCGGGCGTGCAGGCGCTCAAGGGAGTGGACTTGGAGGTCCGGGCTGGAGAGGTCCAGGCGCTGGTTGGCGAAAATGGCGCCGGCAAAAGCACTCTCATGCACATTCTGGCCGGCGTCTATCAGGCCGACGAAGGCACGATTGAAATTCAGGGGCGCGCGAATGTGGTCATCGCTGACGAACAGGCGGCGCAGCGGATGGGCATCGCCATTGTGTTTCAAGAGCGGAGCCTCTTCGCGCCGCTCAGCGTCGCGGAGAATGTTTTCGCCGGCCGGCAACCGGTCAATCGTTGGGGCCGGATTGATCGCCGGAACCTGCACAATCAAGCTCGGGCCTGGCTCGACCGCGTGTCGTTGGCGGTGGAACCGGATGTTCCGGTCGATCTCCTTTCGCCCGCGCAACAGCAATTGGTCGAGGTCGCCAAAGCGCTTTCCGTGGGGGCGAGATTGATCATCTTTGACGAGCCGACGGCCCCGCTGACCGAAACGGAGACGAGCGCATTGTTTCGTGTGATTGCGCAGCTCAAGAGCGAAGCTGTGGGCATCATCTGCATCTCGCATCGGTTGGAGGAAATTTTCCAAATCGCGGATCGCGTCACGGTGTTGAAGGACGGCGCCGGGCAGGGAACGTTCGCGGTTCCCGAGACCCATCCTGGCGAGTTGATTGCCAGAATGGTGGGACGCGACTTGTCGCTACATCAGCGCCAAAACCACGTCGGGCCGCATACCAGCCCGGTCCGCTTGGAGGTCGTCTCGTTGTGCGACGCGGAAGAATTCCGCGGATCGCGCCCGTATTTGCAGGACATTTCATTTCGGGTTCGGAGCGGTGAAATTCTGGTGCTGGCTGGTCTGGCCGGCGCGGGCCGAACGGAGCTGGCGCTTTCCTTGTTCGGCGCGCGAGCGAGAGCGTCCGGAGAAATTCGTGTCGATGGTGAATGCGTGAAGCTCGAGTCGCCCGCTGAGGCGATTGCCGCCGGACTGGGCTACGCTTCAGAGGATCGCAAGGACGGCGGTTTGTTCCTGGACCGCGCCATCGTCCAGAACATCGTGGCAGCTCGACTGCAGGACTTTGGGACCTGGTGGTTCAACGATCACCAAGGAGCCACGGTGGCGGAGGAATTTCGGCGAACCTTGCGCGTGGCCTGCCGGGATGTGAACCAGCCCGTTCAGGAACTCAGCGGCGGCAACCAGCAAAAAATCGTCCTGGCCAAATGGCTGTTGGCGAATCCGAAGGTGTTGATCGTCGATGAGCCGACTCGCGGCATCGACGTCGGCGCCAAATCTGAGGTCCACGGTGTGTTGCGGGAACTGGCGCGCCAGGGCACGGCCGTGATCGTCATCTCGTCGGATTTGCCGGAAGTCCTGGCGGTGGCGGACCGCGTTTTGGTAATGCGCGACGGACGCATCGTCGGCGAGCTCGCTGGCGAGGAAGCCTCGGAAGAAAAAGTGCTCCGTTGCGCAACGATCGCGAACGGCGCTCCTAGATCATGAACCAACGGCAGACATTATGGAAAGCTTCCAGGCCCAAAGGTGTGCATGAGGACCATGAACGGTAGGGCGAGCCTGTCCTCAGCAAGCCGACGGAAGGTGCTCGAGTGAAGTCCGACTCGCCGAGGACGGCTCGCCCTACCTTCTGGATCATGGAAAGAAAGAGCCTCAAATGACTGAAGCACGATCAACAGAGGCCGCGTCCGATGCAGTCCAATCAGCGCCGGCCAGACGTCTGTTTCGCCGACAAATTTGGTCGCGCGAGTTCGCTCTGGCCATCCTGTGCCTGCTGATTATCGGGCTGTTTTCGATCCTGTTCCCTGTGTCTTTCCGGTCCGCTGCGAACTTCTCCGCGATACTTCGGAATCTCGCTTTTGAGGGCATTCTTGCCATTGGCATGATGATCATGATGGTTGGCGGTGTGTTCGATTTGTCCGTGGGGGCAATGGCGTCGCTAGCGGGCGTGATCACCGGCTGGCTGATGAAAGGGGCCGGCGTTCCAGTGCCGCTCGCGGTGCTGGGCGGCCTGGCCGCGGCGGCGCTCGGCGGATTCATTAGCGGCTTCATTGTGGCAAAAGTGCGTGTCAACGCATTGATCACGACCCTCGGGACGATGGGAGTTTTTCAAGGGCTGGCGCTGTTGATCGGCGGGCCAGGGATTACTTTTCTTCCGGACTCCTTCACAAGATTTGGCCAGGCCGAACTCATCGGATTGCAGGCGCCGGTCTGGTTGATGATCGCGCTGGCGCTGCTGGCGCATTACGCTTTGGCCCACACGCGATTCTTCCGCCAGTATTATTATATCGGGAGCAACGCCAAAGCGGCGCATTTGTCCGGCATCCATGTGGAGCGGCTGCAAATCATTTCGTTCACGCTCATGGGACTGATCGCCGGGCTCGCCGGCGTAGTCTATGCCTCGCGCATCGCCACCGCCAGCTCCACGGTTGGCGTGGGGGCGGAATTGCAGGCGATTATGGCGGTGATTCTCGGCGGCGCCAGTTTGACCGGTGGCAAGGGCACGATTGGGGGAGCCATGATCGGCGTGTTCTTTATGGCCCTGATGAAGAACGTGCTGATCATTTCGCGAGTCTCCTCCGAATGGCAAGGGATCATTCTCGGCGCAGTGCTGGTTCTGGCCGTGGCCCTGGATTCGATGATGCGTCGAAGGAAACTATGAGGCGGACGGGAGGGAGTGTTGGAGCAATGGAGTAGGGAAGTGGTGGTGTGCGATTAAAAGCGCCGGGCAGTCGCGATTCGATTGGCTCCCCTCTCTCCCCGCGAGGAACGAGTGGGGAGAAAGCTGGAGAGAGGGGTTTCTTGGAAAACCGAAATCGGACGCACCTCCGCTCCCCAACCCTCTCCTCCCTTCGGAAAGAGAGGGAGAAGACTTCGCTGACCGACAGTTTGAATCGCACCAGGAGTGCTGAGACGCAGGTGCATTACTCCAATGCTCCAATACTCCAACACTCGCAGTCCCCTACTCCCAAACTCCATTTCCCCATCCCTGGCAAAAAATGGCCGGCCTTTGCGCCAAATGTCGTCCACAGACTAAAGATGTCGCTCCAGGACTACGGATTGAAATTGCCTCTCCCGTGCAGGATAGGAGAATGAGGGCGTTAAGAGGTGGGGGCGGGGCCCCGGCCCAAATTAGAGTGAAATCCCTCAGTATCCGGCTTCCGGCCCGGTGCGCTTCGGCGGTTGAATCAACTCGATCTCGTAACCTTCGGGCGCATCGACAAACGCAAATCCCCCGCCGTTCTCCTTGTAGTGAGGGCCGTCCGAATACCGATAACCCAGCGAGGCCAGGTGTTTGCCGAAGTCATCCAGGCTGTCCACTTCGAAGGCCAGGTGAGTGAGATCAGCCTGGACTTGCACCGAGCCGCTCGCGGGAAAATAGCAAATCTCGATGAGTTCCTCGCTTTCGGGCGCCTTCAGGAAAACCAGTTCAGAACCCCGGGGTGATTTGTGGCGGCGCGTCTCCTGTAATCCGAGCACGTCGCGATAGAACTTCAGGGTTTGTTCCAGATCATTGACCCGATAACGCGTGTGGAGCAATTTGCGCACAGTTTTCACGCCGCGATCATACTGAAGGCCGCGACCTGACCAAGAAGGAAATCAACTTGCTGGGTCGCGGCGCATTTCTATAATTCGGCGCGTGACGTTCAGAGGATACTGGTTCTGGTTTCTCCTCGGTGCGGTTCTCCCCGTTTCGGTCTGCGGTCAAATTGACCCTATTGAGCGGCGTTTGGTTCAGATGGGCTACAATCAGCCGGTCGAAGGCCGCGGCCCCATCGCTGCCTACGGATTCTATTACTACAACAAACCGGGCTTCCTGTCCTCCAACCTCACACTGCGACTGGCCCTGGCTCCGATCTACCTGGACAGCGATCTGGGTTTCAAGGGACTGCTCGGTCCTCACAGCGATGTGTCCTTGGGGCTTTCCGGCGGAGGTTTCGCGGATACCTACTCCGAAATTCGAGACGGCACGTATCGCCGGCAAGAGTCGTTCACCGGCCATGGAGGCGAACTTTCTTCGAGCCTTTATCAGCGCCTGAATCCGAATCAAACGGTGCCGCTTTGGGTCGTGGTGCGCGGGAGCGTCCATGAATCCTTTTACAAACGGGACAGCGATACCGCCCTGGAATTTGAGCCGCCGAATGACGGCACCACGTTGAAGGTGCGGACGGGGCTTCGCTTTGGCGGCGAAGAGCCAAGTTTGACCGAGCCCGTCGGAATGGAATTGTCGCTCTGGCATGAAACGCATTGGCGCACGGACCGAGGTCCTTACGGTTTTGCCGGAGATCGCCTGACCGAAGCGCGGTCGCACCTCTTTTGGGGACGCGGCCTCATGCGTTATACCTCGCTCCAGTCGGAACAGCTTTTTGAGCTGAGCCTGACGGCGGGGACGGTCGTGGAACCGGATCGTTTCAGCGCGTTTCGTCTGGGCGGCCTCCTCCCTTTTGCTTCGGAATTCTCGTTGAACATTCCGGGCTATTACTTCCAGGAGCTTTCTGCGACGCATTTCGCTCTGGTCAACGGCGAATACTCATTTCCGTTCGTGCCCGGCAAAAACTGGCGGATGACCGTTTTTGGCGCGACAGGCCACGTGGATTCGCTCTCCGGACTGGAACAGTCCCGGCATTGGCACAGCGGAGTAGGCGGCGGGTTGATGTTCATTTCGCCTTCCGGTTCCTGGTTTGCGTCGCTGGTTTACGGCTACGGATTTCAGGCGCTCCGGGATGGCGAACGCGGCGCCAATCAGGTCGCTGTTCTCTTCCAGTACGATTTCGAAGCCAAACGCCGCGGCAAGTTCCGTTGGTTCATCCCGGGCAGCGACCCTTATCGCTCCCGCGCGGGCGAGCGCATCTTCCGCTGATCACCTCGCCTCAGACGGCCTGGCAGGCTTGCAGTCGTTTCGATAACAGGGCGCGCTCCGACTTCAGATCGGTCATTTCAATGGCTCTGCGGAGATGGCCTGCCGCGGCGTCGAAATTCTTCAACTGCGTCTCGAACTCCGCCAGCACCGCGTAGAAGAGATAATACGATTCGAGCGCGTGCGTGGCGGAAGCTTTCGATCGCCTCGATCCCCGCGCGTGGCCCGCAAACCTGTGCCAGCGCCACCGCTCGGTTCAGCGCGACGACCGGCGAATTGTCGATCTCCACGAGGCGATCGTAAAGCGCCAGGATTTGCCGCCAATCCGTTGACCGGTAATCCTTCGCCGTGCAATGAATGGCTGCAATGCCAGCCTGGAGGTGGTAGGCGGTGATGTCGTTTCCCGCGGCGGACTTCGCCAGGTGGAACATCCCGCGTCGAATCATCGACGGGTCCCAGCGCGAGCGGTCCTGTTCCTCCAGCCGCAGAATATTGCCCTCGGCGTCCGTCCGCGCGGACCAGGCGCTCGCCGCGCAATTCTCCCCGTGAACCAGACGGTAGGGCGAGCCTGTCCCCAGCGAGCCGAGTCAGACGTGTTCCAGGCACGTCACCGGAGCGCCGGTCTCCGACCCGGCGCGATGACAAGGCGTCGCCGCAGTGCGCCGGGTCGGAGACCGGCGCTCCGCATGCCAGGTTCAGGGGCCATGTGCTTGGTTCTGAAACCAAGGGAACCTCCCATGAATCGGCGTTGGTTTGTAGTCGCGCCTTTGGCCGCGATCAAGACCGCCGACCCTCAAGCGCTCGTGAGCGTCGGACTAATCCAATGGTCGGTGCCGTCGCTGCTGCCGCGCGTCGAACATTACTCGGGTTTCCGGCCCGAACGTCAGGCATGCTGGCTCGATTTTCTGGAGATAAATTTCTTCGAGAGAGATACTATCGCGCCTGGAATTCACGCCCCGGATACCAGAGCGATTTCCAATAGCTTTGTTCGACGGCATACACATCCAGCCGTTCGTTCGGCTCGCAAGTGGCCGGCAAAATTCCGTAGCGTTTCATTTCCCGGACCCAATCCGCGCGCGGGCGAAACTCCGTCATGTCGAACCGCGTGCTGTCGCGTTCGAGGAATTCTTTGCCCGCCACGATCATGGCCAGAATCTTTTGATAGCCCGGGTCGGTCGTGTCCGTGAAAACAGCGCACGATTCGCGGTCCTTGCTTTGAAGCGGCGCTTCTTTTGTCGTTCCTTCAGATCCTTTCGCCTGACACAATCCCCACCCTCCGGCACTCGGAGCGAGCGGCGCCAGGAGCATGAGAGATTTTTCAGGACGGGACAGGTTGAAAACAACGTGCCGGCTCGTGAGCAAGCGCGGATCATCCAGGCTCGGTTGCCAGAAGGAAACGCCGCGTTCGTCCGCCAGGCTTTGCGGGAGCAGCCGCGAAGGTTTGTCGTGGCACGCGACGCAACGTTCGCGAATCACCGCCGAGGCGGCCTGCGTAGCCGGCCAGTTCAACCCCGTATTGATCTGATTGTTCTCGGCGTAATTTCCAATCATGCCGCAGCCCAGCGCGGCATACGTGCCGGGGTAGGCGGCGCCGGAATCAATCCAGAGACGCAGCAATTTCTTCTGCTGCGGCGTGGCTTTGACGTCGTAATGCGCGCCGTCGAGCATGGAGAGCAGTTTGCTGGCGGAGGAACCGAGCGTGCGCGGATCGTAGTTGCTCTTCGGCTCGTTGCGTCCATCCGAAAACAGCCGCGCGATGGGCCGCCATGAAGCAGTCTTCACTGAAGGCCCAGGGATCGCGAAACTGCGGCGTGCGGCTGATCGCGCGGGCGAACTGTTTCGCATCGGAACCGCCGCGCGGATCGACCACGGTGATCGTGCCGTCGTGTTCGCGCTGGTCGTGGCCTGGACTGAAACTCGCCACAATTTTGTCGGACCCCGGAATGGATTTCGCATCGATCATCGTCGTGCCGGGGTGCATGTTGCCGTACCAGGTCATTTGCGAGGTGCCGTCCGGGTTCATGGCCCAGAGGTGTCGTGCTCGTTGTTGCTCGAAATCGCGCGGATGTTCGAGCCGTCCGGACCGCAGCGATGCAGGACGGCGACCTGCGTGAGCCAGCAATTGACCCAGCGCTTGCACCGGCTGCTCACGAACACGATGTCGCCATCGGGTAAATACGTCGGCTCAATATCGTCGAACGGGCCGTCGGTAAGTTGTTTCAACTGCGGAGTGCGGAATGCGGAGTGCGGAATTCCTTCGGATTGGCGATTGGCGATTGGCCCTTGGTTTCAGATCTCTGTGTCGGTGTCAGTCCGGTGTTGCGTTCCGCCTCACCCCGGCCCTCTCCCTGGGGGAGAGGGAGAATTGTTTCCCGTCGCGGAAGAAACGAGGGCAGATTGAAAGAATCTGGGTCGGTCGCCACGAAACCCTCTCCTTGGGGAGAGGGCAGGGTGAGGGGAACCGTGGCGATAGTTCCTCCACTGCTCGAGATTCGAGGGGCGCCAGCATCGCGAGAAATCGCACCGCCTGCGTTCGCCGCTTCAAGGTCGAGTTCGTACAGATGATAGTTGTCCGTGCCGCCTTTGCGGTAGCTGAACAGAATCTTCTTCCCGTCGTAACTGACCTGCGGATCGCGCACGCCGCCGCGAGAGTCGGCGAGCAGCGTCGTGAGTTGGCGTGTGACCAGATTCAACCGATACAGCCTGGCGCCTTCGGCGTAGGCTTTGCGGTTCGGGTCGTGCGCATAGTAACCAAAGTTGGCGTACCAGTGGCCGTCAGTCGGGTTCACGCCCCGCGCGGCGAAAACAATATTCTCCACACCGCGCATCGGACCGCGAAGAAACTCGGCGAGCAGGCCTTCTGAAGAAACGTTCTGTGGCGCTTTAGGTGGCCCTGAGTTGCTGGCTGCGTAAGTCGAGACGGCGAAAGAGGCGAGAGTGAGGAAAAGCGGCGTCGCAGCCGCGCGACAACATTGCGTGAGCGTCGGCATAAGCAAAGGTGGTTTCCGGTCCCCGCCATTTGACAACACTCATTCGCGGCGCGGTTTGATCTGAGTCAAGCGTCGGTGAATATCGAAGCCGAGGTTCGATGTTGAGCAGACTCCCGTGACGAGATTGACAGAATGGGCGACCGCCCGCCGCAAGTTGGTCCGTGAAACGGCTTCAATGGCAAAAGTCCTCATGAATGATTCCGCGCATGAAGACGACGACGATTGATTCGGAGCATCGTGCGACGATACCGGGATCCGTGCCTCACGAGAGATTCTGGATCATTGAGGAAGAAAACGGGTATCGTTTGCAGCGGCTTCCCAAGCCGGATAAGACCACAAAGTTGTCTCGAGAAGACGTCATTCGTGCTCTCCACTCCAGCAAGCTCACGTTCCCGCGCGACTGGGAAGAGATGCGCGCTGACACTCGCGAACCATGAAACTTCTGGACACCAACGTCACTGTTGGACCGATTTGAATGGCCAAGGTGGCTAATGAACGAGGATCAACGAGATCTGCGGCTCTTCGATCTCGAGCGTATTGGCCCGTTTCTGTACTGGCCACCAGCCAGGACACTGCTGAATGATTACGGGGCAAGCACGCCCCCCTCAAGCAGAACTGCGGTATTCGAAGAGATTTGGGCAAAGGATAACCTGGAGCGTGGGGTCGCTGCACCAGCTTGTTGAGCCATCGGTGCAATGCTACTTCAGGGAAGACCTAGAAGGACCGTTTCGACAATCCAGTTGGCACAACCTCACGGCAAGCGCCTCGGATCGGCTGCGCTCCAGGCATATCCACGCGTGGTGAAGCAAGAACCTGAACGCGCGCCACCTCAATGATCGCAAGCATCTTCTGGTAATGTGGATCGTTCGTAGAGGCAAATGTCAGGATCGGCTCGCCTTCCGGGTTCGGTAGAATCACTGGATGTTTCGGAAATTTTTCCGGCGGCAGGACGGCGTGGGCGTAGCCGTTCCAGAGCAGATGAATGCGTTGACGGCGCGGATCGACCGCCCGATCGCGACAAGAGCCCAGGCCAAATCCGTCGGCGTCCTTCGGCAGTGGCGCTCTCAGAATGCAGCTCAGCCTGGGTTCCTTGAGATTCAGCCAAGCGTTCTCGAAATAGGAGGGGCGTTGGCCATCGCCGTGACAGCGCAGGCAGCCCGCTTCCTTCATCTCCCCAATCACCGCATCCCTGATGCGGCCCCACTCTTTGATCGTGTAGCCGTGTTGCGTGTAATCCCAGGTGCCGTAGTAGAGGCCGTTCGAGTCGATCCAGGCCATCAGCAGGTCGCGTTCGGGACGCGTGAGATCGGGCAGCCGGCCCTCGTGACCGCGGACGAGCAAATCAGCCAGCGGCGCCGCGCCCGAACCGTGGCTTCGTGGCGGGAAGATTTGCGCCGACCACAGCGCGGTTCCGTTCATGCAATCGATCCCGGCGATCCAGTAGGCGATCAACTGCGTTTCGCGGCGGTTCGCAAGGTTTTCGTAGCTGATGTTGAAATGTTCGGTCCAGCCGCCGGAGAGGTCCATGCCGGCGGCGATGCCTTTCTCGCCGCCGTGGCAGCTCACGCAGCGTCGATCCAGAATCGGCTGAATCCGGCTTGGGTAATCGACTGAACCGCTGCCCCAGCTTTCCGGCTGCAAACGGCTCGGAGCGCGGTCCACCGGCAAGGTGGGTCCGTCCTGGCCAACTGATGAGTGCTTGGCTTCCAACTCGCTGAACCCACCCCTTGCCTCTCCCAGGAGGGAAGCTTCGTTTTCGGCGCCACTTTCAAGTTCTCCTCCTGGGAGGGGTGAAGGGGTGGGTTCGGGGAGAGCCTGCCTGGTTTCAGAACCATGCACTCGGCCCTTGAACCCGGTAGGGCGAGTCCGTCCCGGCGAGCCGCTCGACGTGCTTGGAACACGTCCGACTCGGCTCGCTGGGGACAGGCTCGCCCTACCTTCAGGTTTATGGGCAGGAAGAATGGCTGTGTTTGGCACTGCACTGGACTTGTGTTCGTGGCAGCCGATGCACGATCGAGTCGTGCCGGGCGCGGCTTGCACGAATGAGCGCATGCTCTGGACCAGCCGCCCTTCGCCATCCAGCGCCTGGAAGTACAGAGCACGACCCGCCGGGGCTTCGAAATACGCCGATCCGCTTTCATCCACGGGAACGACGCCAAGGTAATTCTTGGCGCTGAACGCGAGGGCCGCGCTGACGAGAAACGTTTGATTGTACGGATCGGGGGAACCCGGCGAGCCGCTGACGCGCGAAGTTTCCTCGAGGACGCGCAGCCACTTGACTTCGCCAGGATTCACACCCGACAGCCCCTGGTAAATGTCCTGCACGAAAAAGCGTCCGCTGCTCTGATGACGGTCCGTGGCGTCTACGAGCGCGGGAGGACGCGGCCGCGGCTTCACGAGCATCGGCGAGTGCAGGCAAGTTTCCGCATCGGACAGAAGGGTCTCGCGGCGTCCGGCGCGGTCCATCATTTCAATCACGTTCCGGGAATGGCCGGCAGGCCGGCCGCTGAACAGCACGACCTCGTCCGAGAGCGGCCACGGTTCGCAGGAGTTGCCGAGATCGAACGTCGGCTGCGTGGGATGCTCCAGGTTCGTAATGGCGCGCGGTTCATTCTTGCCCAGGCGCGGATCAATGAAGGCAATGGAACCACGCGGCGGGCCGTTATGCTTGGCAAATGTGCCGACGACCCAATGCGAGCCCGGCACCGGTCGCGCGTCCAGGATGGCTTCGGGAAAGACCATGTTGTTGGCGAACAGCGCCGTTTCCTGCGTGCCGTCCGGATTGATGGTCCACAGGGATTGGATCGTGAGCGCGTTTTTATCCACGTATTCCCAGCGGCCAAACAGGATTCGCCCATCGGCCAGCACCGCGGGATCGAACTCATTGACGTTGTTGACGGAGATGAGATGAATGTCCGAGCCATCCGGGTTCATGACATGAAGGATGGCCACGCCGGTATTGTTGCACGGGACCAACCCGTTCCGGCGCGTCGAAAGGAAGACAATCCGGCCATCGGGCAAATAGCCCGGCGCGATGTCGTGCTGCCCCTGGCCGGCGCCGCGGTAATCGGCGCAACCGGGCGAGGGATCGGTGACGCGCCGCAGATTCTTCCCATCGATGCCAATCTCGAAGATGCTCGTGCTGCCCTGCGGTTCGCCCTTGAAACAGAAGAGCAGCTTGGTCGCGTCCCACGAAAGCTCCGGATGGCTATAGACGCCAACGCCCAACGTCTGCGGCGTCGCGGGATCGATCACGGCGCGAATCGTCCACTCCGCGCGCGGCGCGGACGGGTTCTCCAGCACGTGAATGCCGCCGCCGCCCGGCGGCCATTTGTAGAACGTGTCGTAAATGTGGATGCCTGTGTAGGAGTGCCGCTTCACGAAGAGCAGCGGGGCGTCAATCCGCGTCCGCAGTTCGGGCTCGGCTGCCTGAGCAAATCGCGGCGCGCCGCAAACGCCGGCTGCAACTCCGGCGAATACGCACAGCAGGCTAATCCATATTTTCAGCTTGAACATGAGGCCGACAGGATTGGGTCGGTTGTCCGGCTGTAGCGCAGATTTGTAATCTGCCGTATCACAGAATTGGATTCTGCGGCGCGTCGGCCAGTTTGATGGCGTCGGCAGTACCGATGCCTTTCCGATTACAAATCTGCGCTACGAGTTTCGCGGTTTACAGCCAGGCAAGACTGGTCCGGCGCAATCGCGTCCAATTCAAGCTCAAACAGCAGGTCGTCCCGGCAGACATCAGCGCGCGTTGTCAGCATCGGCAGACTTTCCAATCCACGCTTTCGGCACCAGCGCTCAAAGAAAGGCCCATCGTTGGCGCGCTTGAGATAAGCGATGGCGCGGACGGTGTTCGAGAAATTCATGCCGCGCGATTCAAGAATCGCCTTTACCACGCGGAACGTCAGATCGATCTGACCGGACAAATCGCCGACGTGCGCCGTATGTCCGTCGGGCGTGATGCTCGCGGTTCCGGAGACAATCAAGCGCCGCAGATCCGGCGCCGTGATTTCCACGGCGCGGCTGAAAAAACTTCCATACGTGGGCGCCGGACATTGCAAGGGAGAGGGCGCCGCTGCCGCGCACACCGTTCCGTGCAACGGCTGCATGGCCCAGCTCCCTACCGTCAAAGCGGCGCCGTTGGGGTTGCGTCCTCCGATGCCTGTGCTGGCGGGCACCAACCCTTCCAGCAGTCGCCGCTGGACGTACACTTCGTTGCGAACCTCGTTGAACTCCCGATACCACGCGAGGATGCTGTCCAAGAAAAACCAGGTTCGCACCAGATGAGAAAGGTCCATTCCGATCTGAGCCAGGGCGATCTCTAATTGTTCGTAAGCCTGGCCAGTCTGGTAATCTCGAGACGCCAGACTGTCCCGTGGCAGGATGCCGCCCAGGAAACAATGCCGGGCCTCGCCGTCGTTGAAGACGCTCCCAACCACCTGATCTTGCAGGAAAATCGGCTCAACCTCGATCCCGCTGACTGCCAGCACCTGTATGCCGGCGATCGGTCGGCAAGTGCAGACGCCACCTTCGAGCCAGGTGATTGGCCAGTCCAGGCGCCCGAAGAGCCACCGCATCAGACTCAGTGTGCCCTTAGTGGTCCGTTTCGTAAATACGCTCACGTTCGTTGCGCCCAATTTGGCCTGGGGCAAGGCGCGACGAGCGAGCATCCCCCGCCAGTGGGGCTGTGACCGAGGAGCAACGCAGCCCCAGGCAAAATTC
>VHCZ01000135.1 GCA_016871535.1 Verrucomicrobiota bacterium | reverse complement strand
GTTCTGCTCACTCGAAATGACCTTTTGTTGGTTGTTAGCTGTTCTTGAACAAACATATTTCAACCAATATTGACGGGCATTTCGAGCTTTTTTCTTTTTTCAAGCCAATAATCACGCTTGTTGCAGGACTAGGGCTGACGTTCCGCACGGCAGTGAGCGTCGAGTTGAATGAACGCGCTCGCGGGATCGGCGGCGCCGTTCCAGTTTTCCCAGAAGCGCGAGAGCGGGGTCCCTTCGGTGTGCTGCTTCTGTTTCACGTCGCCTTCCGACGTGCTGCCTTTGGGCTGCCAGTCTTTGCCCAAAGCCTGGCGCGCTTCGGCGAGCAACGCGCGCGCGCGCGGTTCATCGCCGCGTTTCCAAACGAGATAAGCCCGCAGGAAAAATCCACCGGCGGCTCGCGGATTGGTCCGGCACGCGGCGGCCAGGCGCTGCTCGGCTTTATCCGGATCACCGCGCAGCAAAGCGATTTCACCGAGGACCAGCAAGGCGCCGGTCTCTTCCGGGTTGATGGCGTGCGCCTGTTCCAATCGCGCCTCGGCCGCTTGAAGGTCCGCCGCCGAAGCGGCGGTCAGGGCGCGCAGCGTTCCCCACTGTTGATGCGCGCGATGGCTTTGCGGATTGATGCGGATCAGCACATCCCATTGGGCAAGCGCGCCGGCGACGTCGCCTTGCACAGCCAGGCATTGGCCCAGGTAATAGAGCGCGTCCTCGTGATGCGGATCCAATTCCAGCGCCTGGCGGAAGAGCGGAATGGCTTTGCGGACATCCTTCTCGATTTTCAGCGCGTTCATGGCGGCGCGGTGTTTGGTCCAGAATTCAACGATCCGCGCTCTGTTGGTTTGCGAAACGGCGCCTTCCCGATCCGATAGCCGATCGCCAATAGCCAATAGCCGATCGGTAATGGCCAACTGGCGATCGCCAATAGCCAATGGGCGATCCGTGGCAGCCAATGGGCGATCCGCAACGGAGGTTGAGTTCTTGGCGATCGGCGATTGGAGATCGGCTATTGGCAATGGCCGTGAGGATTCAGGCTTCCAAGGAGTCGCCGTGGGCGTGGCGTCGTCCGGAGAACCGCTCACGGCTGCGCGCGCTTCGATTCGCCTTGGCGCCGGCTCGCCTTCGGTGATTTCCCAGGTCGCGTCCGCGTCAAGGTTGGCGAAGAAACTCGTTTGTCCGCCAAGCCAGCGGACCTCCAGCCGTTCCACGATTTTTGCCGCGCCCAGGCCAAAATGAAGCGTGCGGCTGCTCTGCGACAGATAGGAAGCGCTCGACACCGTCCGGCGCAAGCCGGCTTCATTCACGTGGGCGATGGCTTTCGCGCCGTCGCCGAAGCCGAGCGCAGCGCCGTTCTTCAGCCTGCTGCGCAACCTCACCTTCAGCCAATGCCCGGTCTGCATTTCGTTTCGCAGCAATTGCACGCCTTCGCCCAGATGAACGAGCAGAATGTCCATGTCGCCGTCGTTGTCGTAATCGGAGACGGCCAGACCGCGGCTGACGTGTTGTTGGGCGAGCGATGGGTTCAGCGGCGCGAGATCGTGGAAGTGTTCGCCGCGGCGATTCCAGAACAGGAACGGTTCCTGCGGTTTCAGCCGCTTGGGAGCCGGGCCGTCGAATTCGAGAGTGTTTCCGTTCGCCACGACCAAATCGACCCAGCCGTCCCCGTCGAAATCCACGAATTCAGTGCCCCAACCGACAAACTGCAGCGCGATTTGGCCCAGACCTTTGCGGTCCGCGATGTCCATGAAGCGGAGCGGGTAACGCGGCGGAGTATTGGAGTGTTGGAGCGGTGGAGTCCTGGAAGGGGGCGCCGCTTGTGCCACTCCATTACTCCGGTTCCCCACGTCTCCATTACTTCTTTGGCCGAATTCTCCGCGCCGCACATTGAAGTCCGCCCACACATTGTCGTAGAGCGCGTTCTCCTGCGCGACCCAATGGGTGATGAAGAGATCATCGTCGCCGTCGCGATTGTAATCGCCGGCCGCCAAGCCCATGGCGCTGCGATAGTCGGCGACCCACGCGCCGTGGCTGATGTCCTCAAATTTGCCGCCGAGGTTGCGATAGAAAACATTATCGGAAATGTCGTTGGCCACGTAGAGATCGAGCCAGCCGTCGTCATCGAAATCGTGCCAGAGCGCGCCGAGGCTGCGGCCCGTGGGATTGGCGATGCCGAGCGCCTCAGCGGCTTCGGTGAACGTGCCATCGCCGTCGTTGCGGAAGAGAAGATTCAGCGCGGGTTGATACGAAGCCGGGTTCAGCGTGTAAGGCACGAACGTTCCGAATTGCTCCGAGCCGCGCGCCCGGTCTGCTTCGTTCTCGACGTACTGGACATAGCCGCACACGTAAAGATCGAGATCGCGGTCGTTGTCGAAATCGCCCCAGGAAACGCCGGACCAGAAGCCCGTCCGGTCGGGGAAGCGAGTCTCGCGCGTGAATCGGCCCGTGCCGCCTTCGTTGTGAAACAGGAGCAGCGCGTTGTAGCCGGAGACCACCAGGTCGAGAAAGCCGTCGCCGTCGTAATCGCCCCACGCTGCGCCCATCCCGCGAATCTGCACCACCGGAAAGCTCTCCACTTTTCGGAACGTGCCGTCGCCTGAATTCCGGTGCAATTCGCACGGGCGCAGCTTGTCGGTCGAAACATTGAGCGGGCCGCCTGCACTCACCAAGAAGACATCGTCGTCCCCGTCGTTGTCGAAGTCGCCCCAGGCGGCCCCGGGCCCCATGTCCTCGGGCAGTTGCGAAGTACGATCGCCGGCGAAAGTACGGAAGGAAGCAAGCCCGGCGGCCTGCGTCACATCCGCGAAGCGCGGTCTGGGCGCCTCAGGGGGCAAGCCGCGCGCGAGCGAACTGGTGATGTCGGCAAGCTTCTCGTCCGGGCGATACTGCCTGGGATGGCGCTTGAGGTAAGTGAGAATGCCGCCGGTTACACCGAGCGCAGCCACGAGCGAAAGAATGGCTGCCGTCCACCGAAGCTTGCGCCGGCGCGGGTTAAGGCGCGGTTTAAGGGGAGTGAGGCTCACAACGCGCGTGGGGAATGGACGCGGCTTCCTTCTTTCCATGAACCTGACGGTAGGGCGAGCTTGTCCCAGCGAGCCGAGTCACACGTGTTCCACGCGCGTGGAGCGGCTCGCCGGGACGGACTCGCCCTACCCTGGTTCATGAGCGAGAGCATGGTGAATCGGACCCAGGACGATTTCATCTCGCGCTCGCTACGCGGTCTTTGGGCTTTACCAGCACGGTCGCGGTGGCTCGGGTGAGTTCCGTGACCGGAGCAGTGACTTTGCCTTCGCCCAACAGGTAGTTCAGGAGAAACTGATCGATCTTCCGGTATTGGAGAATCACCGTGATCTGATACTTGCCTTGCGCGGATGGCGGAGGCACCTGGAGGTTCTCTTCCCGTGGCCCGGCGTTCTGCGCGGGCTCTTGCTTCAACACGTCGGACGGACAGGGAATGGAGTATTGAACGGAATCCGAATAACCGGGAAACAGCGCGCGCCGATACCGCACGCCGACCATTTCCCAGAGGTTGTGCCGGTCGATGAGGTTCCCGTGTTGATCCACCGGCTCGGCTTTGAACAGAAAGCTGCCTGGCTCGATGAAGTTTTTCTCGTCGCGTTTGCCCGAACTGTAAATTTCCTTTCCGGCCTCGTCCGTGACGCGAACTTCCAGCCAGCTCTGGATGATATCGAGCGGTCCGGTTGGAAAATCGTGGCCGACTTTGTTGGACGCGAGCACCACGCGCAACGGAATGGTTTCCCCGGGCGCGGCACTCTCCGGCGCGTGCAACAGGATTTTGACGATGGGACCTTCCGCCCATTTGTCACGGATTTCCGGCACGCTGAATTTGCCCTGCAGCCATCGCTCGGTGAGACGGGTGTGTTCTTCGCCGTGTTCGAGCTTGAGCATCGCGGGAATCATCTGGTTTGCGCCCAGGAAGCGATGGCTCCGATGTTTGCCGTCGCGGGCATTGCGATTGTAGTCGGCGGCGTCGCCGGCCGCCGGATCGCGCGAATCCACAAGCGGCATGTGGCATTCGCGGCATTCGATGGTCCGTTGCGCGTCGCCTTTTTGGTTCCAGTGGCTGGCGGCCCAGTTGTCGTACTGATTCTGCAACTGGACCCAGCCGACGCGATTGACCTCTTGATCGATGAATTGCTTGTGGCACGCCGCGCAATATTCGGGCTTCTTGAACGAACGCTTGGCGAGTTTGTTGTGTTCGCCCGGATAGGCGCGGATGAGAAAGTCGCGCGCAAGCTTGCCCAGGCCTTTCTCCTCCCATTGCCAGAGATATTCCAGGGGCTGCGTGATGGTGTAATTGGCGTTGCCCTGGATGTCCGTCTCGCGCACCGCGTGGCAAGCCAGACACGAAACCCCTTCCTGATACCCGTGCAGGCCGGTCAAGTTTTCGACGAAAAGATTTTTCGTCCCGGAGAACAGTGAAATCGGGTCGTGGCATCCGCCGCAATAGCGGGTGGACTCGGCGCCGTTTTGTTTGGCCATGACCGTTTGAATGCCTTGAAAGGCCGGGTCCATCGCCGCGTACCGATGCGCGCTCGGCAGCCATTCTTGAACGATCTGTTCGTGGCAACCGGCCGTGCCGCAGGTTTTCGATCCCGCCAGCGACCGGGCATCGAACGCGCCGCCGGTATCCGTCCGCGCCAGGCTCGGCGCAAAGGGACGGTTGGTGCCGTAAAGGTAATTGTAGTCGGCGGGGAATTCGTTCACGTACCGCGTGCCGGAATAAGCGAGCCTGAGGGCGCCAATCAGGAGCAGTCCGGCCACGGAGGCGCCGAAGGTTCGCGCCAGGTAACCGAACGCTTGAGCCGTTCGTCCTTCCCGCCAGCCGCGCAAGAAAGAGAAAAACACGTGCGGCAATATTGTCCCAACAACTGCGAACGTGGAGTAAAGGTGGACGTTCCGCCAAAGGGCCGAAGTGCGGGTGCTCAACAACGCTTGCCCGGTGAGTACAAGCCCGGACAGGGAGCAAACGATCAGCGCCAACAGCCCGACGTAGCCCAGCAGCAAAACGTGCGAAGCCGAGTAACGGCCGTAGTCCTGCCAGTGACGGACGCAATACCACGCCAGCGGAAGCAGAACGATGACCCCGGCCACCGTGTGGACGAGCACACTCCATTGGGTGCCGGAATGAAACGGGAAAAACGTAATCGCCAGACCGGAGAGAGCTTCGAACAACAAGCTCGCCATGGCGAATCGAGCCAGAAACGAAGTCCAGCCGGTTTGAAGGCGAGGACTGGAGATGCGTGATTTCTCTTCCATAAAAAGAATCGCGATTTGTTGTCGTGTCAGATCATTTGCCGAGATTCGTTTCCGAAAAGGCGAGGCAAACCTGCCGGTTTGCCGCGACTCCCCGCAGGGCGTCGGCCACCTTTTCGGAAATTGCTTTTGGCGATCACTAGTTCGGAACGGCATTCTGCCGGGTCGTGGGATCAGGCAGACCGAGGCCGATCCCGCACGAGATTATCGCCAGAGCGCGGAGATCAACTTTGACAGAGGTCAAGACTCACGAACCGTGAAGTGAACCATTCGGATTCCCCCTCACCCTTCCCTCTCCCCCAGTGGGCGAGAGGGAAGGTGAGGGGGACGGTTCATGTGAACCGAAAACTGTGTGGACCGCAGCCTTTAGGCTGCTTCGGCGCGCTCTCCGCAGTCCAGCGTGGAAGCGGCCTAAAGGCCACGGTCCGGAGGAATGGATTCATAGGAAGTTCCCTTGGCCAAGAAGCCATGCCCATGGCCCATGAACCGAAAACCGTGCGGACCGCAGCCTTCAGGCTGCTTCGGCGCACTCTCCGCAGTCCAGCGCTGAAGCGGCCTAAAGGCCGCGGTCCGGTTCGCGGGAAGAGCGGTTAGCCCACGGAAACACACAAAACACCAGAATCGAAGCGTTGCGCTCCGTTTCTTGTTTGCTCCTGTTAACCGTACCGACTACCCCATCGCAGCCAGGACTTCACCCAGCACCGCAGCAAGCTTCGCGGCGCAACGGTCGATCCTTTGCCGGAACGCCCACAGTGCAGCGACCTTGCCAGGCGACTTCGCCAGGGTCCAGGTCAGCTTGAGGTAATCCAGCTTTTGGTCGGAGGTCATCAGCCGATTGAAATCCAGCGGCAGATCTTCATCGGCGGCGTCTGAAATCACGCGGATCGTGGCCGACGGTATGTTTCGTTGCGCGCAGATTTCCCGGAGCGGACCGGACTCCATCTCGACGGCGTCCGCGCCGGTGGAGCGCCAGAGGGCGAGTTTCTCGGCCACCGTGGAGGCGATTCGGTCGCAGGAAAGGAAGCGCACGGGCCTGGCGCAGGCGGATTGCAGCGCCGGCGCCAAATTTGAATCACCCGGAGCGTCGAATCCAACCTCTCCAGTCCGCAGTTCAGGATTCAATCCGCCGGCAAAGCCGCTGCTCAAGACGAGCGCTGGCGTTTCGTCCTTCAGCGCGTTCAGGAGGGATTGTTTGGCGTTGCGAGGTCCGATGCCGGTGATGAGGATCTGGCAAGGCCGGGACCGAGTCAGTTTTCGGAAGTGTCTGGCTTCATCCTCCACCGCGAAACAGATCAGGACCGGAGCGTTGTGAGGATTCTCTTGCACCGGTTCAAAGAACGCGTCCTTTCCCGCTCCCTGAACGTCCCCCTCTCCCGTTCTCTTTCCCCCTCTGAGGGGGAGAGGGTGTCCGCAGAACGGGAAAGTGAGGGGATGCACCACCCATGTGTTCAGGATGGTCGAGGCGTGGAACGAAGCTAGGCCTTCGAGCCAGGATTTGAAACCGCACGGCTCAGCGCGCCCCGAGTACGCAAGCTTCCACGCCACGATTCACCGTGTGGCCATTGGGTTTGATGGCGCGTGGAGCCGCCAGGTTCCGGTAAGTGGCCAGGGCCAGCAACGGCCAACTGTTCCGATAAATGTCGTACTTCAGATAAAAGACCCGAGGAAATCCGGTTCCCGTGGTTTCGAGTTCGGTCCAACTGCCGTCGGCATTCTGCGCGCGGACGAGGTATTCGATTCCGCGCACCAGACTGGGCAACTGCGCGTCGCCGAACGTGCAAAGCCCCATGATCGCCCACGCAGTTTGCGAAGCCGTGCTCGGGCCCTGGCCTTTGAACACCGGATCGTCGTAAGTATTGCAACGTTCGCCCCAGCCGCCGTCGTTGTGCTGGACGCTTTCGAGCCACGATTTGGCTTTCAGGAGCCAGGGTTGCTGCATGTCGAGTCCAAGCGCGCGCATGCCGCGGAGCACTTGCCAGGTGCCGTAAACGTAATTCACGCCCCAGCGCCCGTACCAGGAGCCGTCCGCTTCCTGACGGTCTCGGACGAACTCGATCGCCTTTTGGACCTGGGGATGGTCGAGGCTCCAGTTCTCGTAACCGACCAGTTCCAGAATGCGCGCGGCGATGTCGGCGCACTCCGGGTCGAGCATGGCGTTGTGGTCCGCGAACGGGACCTTCTCCAGAATGTTCTTCGTGCAATCCTTGTCGAAAGCGCCCCAGCCTCCGTCCTTGCACTGGAACGTCATCATCCAATCGAGACCGCGCCGGAAGGCCGCGTCGCGCCGGGCCGGATTGCGCGTGGGAATCTTTCGCAGCGCGAGCAGAACCATCGCCGTGTCGTCCACGTCCGGGTTCCACTTGTTCTCGTACTCGAACGCCCAGCCACTGGGTTCGACGTCGGTCGGGTTCTTGTAATGCCAGTCGCCTCGAAACCGGATTTCTTTGTCGATCAGCCAATCGCAAGCGCGGACCAATGCCGGATGAGCGCCGGGCAGGCCGGACTCGTGCAGACAGATGGTGACGATGGCGGTGTCCCAGACGGGCGAGAAACACGGCTCGATGCGCACGCTGTCCGCGGTCTCGTGTTCTAGCTTCTTAAGCTCGCGTTCGGCGCGGACGACTTCCGGGTGATCGTCCGGGTAACCGAGCGCTTTGAGCGCGATCAACGAATTGAGCATCGCCGGGAAAATCGCGGCCAGGCCGTCGGTGCCCTCCAGCCGTTCGATCATCCATTCCTCGGCCTTCTTCAAGGCGCGTTTTCGGAACGGATGAATTTTGTTTTGCGCGAACCACTCGGCGAATTTGTGGAGCTTGTCCAGCCAGATGAAGAAATTCCGCCACGTGAAAAACTCCGGGTCGAACGCCAGCTTCAAGTCCCGCCGGTGATGGCCTTCCGGATACAATTCATCCAGCGAGATGTTGTTGGGCCGGCGCGTGGGTTTGAAGTGGTTGATGATCGCCAGTGGCACGAGCATCGACCGGCTCCACGAGCTCATTTCGTAAAAATTCACGTGGAACCATTTGCCGAGCAGGATGACCTCGCACGGAATAGTCGGCACGCAATTCCAGGGGAACAAACCCAGCAGCGCCAGGTAAAGCCGCGAGAAGGTGTTGAGCCGGGGCACGCCGCCCAGGCTGAGCGCCATTTCGCGCGCGCGCAGCATCCGCGGATCCGTCACGGGCACGCCGGCCAGCTTCAACGCGAGGTACGCCTTGACCGTGGCGTTGATTTCCGCCGGGCCGCCGTGATAGATGTTCCACCCGCCGTCCGGCAATTGCATGGACAGGATGTGGTTGACGGCTTTGCGCTGCCAGGCCGGATCGACTTTCCCGTTCCAATGGTGGTACGCGATCGTGTCGGAAACCAGAGTGGAATCGACCATCAGTTCGCCGACCCAATAGCCTTCCGGTTTTTGCTGGCCGAGCAAATAGCATTGAGACCGCGCAAGGGCGGTCTCCACATCGTTCTGAGTTTGAGTCGCGAGATAAGTCTGCTGTGGTGCTTCTCTGAGAGTGCTCTCGCGAGGTGATTTTGCTAGCACGGGGCATACATTGCCGAAATCGGAAGGGAGCTGTAAAGAGCTTTGTTGGGCTGGGCCGGACCGGACCGGCGAACTCAGGGCCAGTGAAGTAGCGCAGAATTCAATTCTGCTGTATCGCGGATTTGTAATCCGCAAGGTTTCCGCCGGTTCGACAGGCTTCGACCTGCCGAGGGCTTGCCGAATGCAATTCGGCGATACGGCAGATTGAAAATCTGCGCTACTTCATCATCAGCCCTGCTTTGAACTTTGAACTTTGAACTTGAATCGCCGAACGCTAGTTTCGCGCGCCGATGAAATATTCCAAGTACCACGCCCTGGGGAACGATTACCTCGTGATCCATCCCAAAGATCTCGCCGCCGAGTTGACGACCAGGCAAATCCAACTGATTTGCCACCGCAATTTCGGGGTCGGTTCGGACGGGATCCTCCTCGGACCCCTGCCGTCCAGGCAATGCCGGTTTGGGCTGCGCATCTTCAATCCCGACGGCAGCGAAGCGGAGAAGAGCGGCAACGGATTGCGGATCTTTTCGCGCTACTTGTGGGACGCGGGCTTGGTGAAAGGGGAAGAGTTCGCCATCGAAACGCCCGGGGGCGCCGTCAAATCGACTGTGCTGGACAACGGGAAAACCGTGCGGGTCGAGATGGGCCAGGTGAGCTTCCGCAGCGACCGGATTCCCGTGACCGGTCCAACGCGCGAGGTTCTCAACGAAACGCTGGCCGTCGCGGACCAAACGTTTCGGTTCTGCGCCGCGACCGTTGGAAACCCGCACTGCGTGATCCCGCTGGCCGAAGTCACGCCGGAGTTGGCGAAGACGTACGGGCCGGGCATCGAGGTTCACAAGCTCTTCCCGAAGCGCATCAATGTCCAGTTCATGAAAGTGCTGGATCGGAACCGGGTTCGGATTGAGATCTGGGAGCGCGGCGCGGGTTACACGCTGGCTTCGGGCAGCAGCAGCAGCGCCGCCGCGGCCGTGGCGAACAAGCTGGGCCTGTGCGACCGATCGATCGCCGTGCTCATGCCGGGCGGGACGATTTCCATCGAGATCCAGGACGATTTTTTCATCTTGATGACCGGGTCGGTGACGAAAGTGGCCGAAGGCCAGATTTCTAAAGAGGTCTTCGAGAATGAGGTCGGGACCTGAGGAGTGGATGCGCTGCCCGCGCTCCTTCCGCGAGATTTCAAGCTGGCCAAACCCGGGCGTTTCCCGCAACTTTTCCGGCGCGATGAACTCAACGCGACACCTGTTTGTCGGAACTTATACCGCCATCGTGACGCCTTTTCGCAACGGTCACGTGGACGAATCAGCCCTGGAACGCCTGATCAAAAGCCAGATCGCCGGCGGCGTCGATGGGATTGTCCCGGTCGGAACTACCGGCGAGTCTCCCACCCTTTCTTTTGAGGAACACATCCGAGTCGTCGAACTGTCGATCCAGCTCGCGGCCGGCAAATGCAGAGTCCTGGCCGGCACGGGAGCCAATTCGACCAGCGAGGCGATCTATCTGACCAAAGCCGCGGAGAAGGCGGGCGCGGACGGTTCGCTTCAAGTTTCCCCTTACTACAACAAGCCCAGCCAGGAAGGTTTGTTCCAGCATTTCCAGAGCATCGCGCGCGCGACGCGTTTGCCCGTTATTCTTTACAGCGTGCCGAGCCGATGCGGCGTTGAAATCGGCGTCGAAACAGTCAGCCGGCTGGCGAGCGATTGCCCGAATGTGGTCGGGATCAAAGAAGCGGGCGGCAATCCGGACCGCGTCAGCCAGTTGCGCGCGGCCTTGGGCAAGAAGTTCGTCATCTTGAGCGGCGACGATTCGCTGACGCTTCCGTTTATGGCGGTCGGAGCGCAGGGCGTGGTGAGCGTCGCGTCGAACGTGATCCCCAAGGAGGTGGCGCAGATGGTGCGGGCCTTTGCCAAAGGCAACGTCGAGATCGCCCTCAAACTGCACGAGAAATACTTCGCGTTGTTCAAAGACCTGTTCATCGAAACCAACCCGGGACCCGTCAAAGCCGCGCTCGCCCTGCTGGGGCAAATCGAAGAGGAATATCGCCTCCCGTTGGTCGCCATGGCCCCGAAGAACCGGGAGAAGCTCAAAGCCACCCTGCAGAAGTGCGGATTGCTGAAATGAACAGGGAGATCAAACACCTAATGTCGAAGCACGAATGACGAAAGAATTCCGAATGACGAATGACGAACAAAGTGCCGGCGCGTCCGTAGCAATTGGGCATTGGGGTTTGGTCATTCTCTCGTCATGGGTCATTGGGAATTAGTCATTGACGGAGATCCGCCACGCATTGCTGCATGACCAAAATCGTCATCAACGGCTCGAAAGGCCGCATGGGGCAAACGCTGATCGCTTGCGCCGCGCGCAACCCGCAGCTTCAAATCGCCGGTCAGATTGACCTCGGCGATGATATGCGGAGCGTGATTGACGGCGCCGATGTCATCATCGACTTCAGCTTCCACGATGCGACTGCCTCCACAGCCGCGCTCTGCGCCGAGCGGCGCAAGGCACTGGTCATCGGCACGACGGGCCATTCCGAATCCGAGAAATCGCAAATCGCAAATCGCAAATCTCAAATCCCGATCGTCTGGGCGTCGAATTACTCTACGGGCGTGAACACGTTGTTCTGGCTGACGCGGAAGGCCGCGGAAATTCTTGGCCCGGACTTCGACCTGGAAGTCGTCGAAATGCACCACCGCACGAAGAAGGACGCTCCCAGCGGCACCGCGGCCACGCTGGCGGAAATCCTTGCGGAAGTCCGAGGCCAGCAATTGCGCAAAGTGATTCGCCACGGACGCGAGGGCATCACCGGTGAGCGGACGAGCACTGAAATCGGCATGCACTCGCTGCGCGGTGGCGACGTCGTCGGCGATCACACCGTGGTTTTCGCCACGAACGGCGAGCGGCTGGAATTGACGCACAAAGCCGCGAGCCGGGAGACATTCGCCAACGGCGCGCTGCGCGCCGCCCAATGGGCCGTGAAGCAAAAGCCCGGGCTTTACGACATGCAGGACGTGCTGGGGTTGCGGTGATTTGCGATTGGCGATTGAAGATTGGCTATCGGCGATTGAACCTTGAAACGAGGGTTCGGCCCACGAAAAACACCAAACACACGAAAGGAGAAAGCGGCGAAGCTTCAGAAGCCCTCGCGCTGTGGGTGAGGAGAACTGTGTCCGCATCGCGTTTCGATTTGGTGTGTTGCGTGTGTTTGGTGGGCAGAACCGCTCTTTCCCATAAACCGGCCGGTAGAGCGAGCCTGTCGCTGGCGAGCCGAGACGAACGTGTTCCAAGCACGTCGATCGGCTCGCCGGGACGGACTCGCCCTGCCGGGTTCGTGGGGCGAGGGCATGGTAATCAGACCAACGAAGCTTCCCATGAACCCACCTCCCGGACCGTGGCCTTCAGGCCGCTTCAACGCTCGACTTCTGAGAGTGCGCGGAAGCAGCCTGAAGGCTGCGGTCCGCCCGGTCTCAGGTTCATGGACCATGTGGACGGCTCGAAGGCCGTGGGAGCCCCCTATGAACCTGACGGTAGGGCTGCGTTGCCGCGCAGCCGATCTTTGGTCGATGCGGCGGAGCAGCAGCTCCGCCCTACCATTGACGGGTTCATGGGACGAGTGCAGGTCCGAAAGAAACAGGCAACTTCCCATGAACCAACCCACCCCTTCGCCCCTCCCAGGAGGGGAACCGGGCGTTGCGACGCCGGACGGAGCTCCGCTCCTGGGAGGGGAAGGGGTGGGTTCCGTTTGCTTTGAACTCCACGCTCCGCATTCCGCACTGCGCGCTCGCCATCGTCGCGCTCGGCTCAAACCTCGGAGATTCCCGCCAAATCATTTTGCGGGCGATGAAGCGTCTCCAGTCGCTGAGCGATGGCCCCCTCCTGCGCTCCGCGCTCTGGGAAAGCTCGCCCGTGGATTGTCCACCCGGTTCGCCGAACTTCGTGAATTCCGTGGTGGCTTTGGTTCCGGGCGCAGATGAAACTCCCGAAACCATCCTGGCCGAATTGCAGGCGCTGGAAAAGGAATTCGGCCGCCGAAGGAGGGAGATTTTGAATGAACCGCGCCCGTTGGATCTCGATTTGATCGCCTTCGGCCAGGAGACGCGCGCGACCGCGAGCCTGACTCTGCCGCACCCGCGCGCCCACCTGCGACGATTCGTTTTACAGCCGCTGGCCGAGATCGCGCCGCAACTAGTCTTGCCCGGACAACAGCTCACCGTCGAACAGCTTCTTGCTTGCCTCCGAACCGTAGAGGCCGTTCAACGGATCGACACGCCGCCCCCCTACAGTACTGATCAGACCGTGGGATAGAATACACATTGCCAGGAGGGATTTTGGCCATCGGCGAGGAGCGCGCGAGGCGGTGGATCCCTGCGATCCACAACGAGCGAGCGACGAAGCGGCTGGCCCAAAGACCCCTGGCCCTGCGGGTTGCGCCGCATTTGGGCTCTGGCTTCGTTGCTCCTCAGTCGAAGATCCACCAGGGATATTCTCCTTCGTCGCGAGAGGGCTTTCTTGGAAACATGAGAGCCGAGCCAACGCCCCTCCTCTCCCCAGCCCTCTTCTCCCTTCGGGAAGAGAGGGAGAAGACTTCGTTGACCGACAGTTTTGATCGCACCTGCACACGCGCCCCGCGTGTTCCGACTGGCGCTCTCGCCAGTCGGTTCGTCGTTGCTTCTCATCACACGATCGCTCGTTCGGACGGAAGACTGTGGTCGGCGAGGGCGCCAACCACGGCACGCGAGGCGCGTGCGCTCCCCATCCGACCCGAATCTCTTCAGGCTTGCGAAGCTGCGGCGGCGGCTTGAGTTGACGGGATGGGCGCTTTGCGGAACTGCTGCAGCCAGTTCCAGAAGATGATGGTCAGGATCACGACGCCGATCGGCACCCACATGGCGCGGATGCGGCCCGCCGCGATCCAGCCGATCAGTTTGTAGCCCACCACGGCGTATGTGATGGTGAAGGCGTTGCCGATGAGAAAAATGTTGAAGATCGTCTGGCCGCTCGGCTTGGAAATCTTCGGGTCGGCCTCTTCCAGCCAGCGCTTCCACAGCCCGCCGACTTTCAATGCCAGCCAGACGCCGATGAGATAGCCCAGGCCGAGCAGGAGAAACGAGACGTAGAGGAATCCTTCCAGGAATATCAGCGCCTGGGCTTGCCAGGCGTTCGGCCGAATTCGAGGATCGGTCGATCCCTCCGGCGCGACGCAATCCCACAGAGTATCGACAAGATTCTTGACAAAGACGGCCTCCACAAACACCGCGAAACCATACCCGATCAAAAGCGCGAGAGGCCCGGTGTAATCAGTGAGCAGTGAGTTCATGTTGGATCCTTTCTGGGTGTTAGGTGATGGACGGTCAGGAAAGCGCACGCACGGTGCGCACGGTTTGGTTGAGTTAATCCAGAAATACTGCAATGCTGGGCCCAGGTAAAGCAAATGTTGCCGTGTGAGCGGCTCGTGCGCGTAGCGCAGATTTGGAATCTGCCGTATCGCAGAATTTCATTCTGCGAAGCGTCGCTCAGTCCGAACGCGCGGGGACTTGTCAACGCCTTGCCGATTACAAATCGGCGATACAGCAGATTACAAATCCGCGCTACGAATTCAGCAGCCCGACCGCGAGAAACCTTTGCAGCGCGCAACTCGAAACGAGAAAGGCTCCATGCATCGTCCCACGATTCTCCCTCTCCTTGTCCTCACCGCCGCCTCAGCCATTTGGGCCAGCGGCCAAACCGCCGACACCCGCAAAACATCTTCTTACCAGCGCATCAAAGCCGCGCTCGACGCCGTGCCCGCCATCGACACCCACGATCATCTGCATCCGTTCGAACTCCTGCCCGGCTTCGTGGAGACGGACAAAGGCCGGGGCATGAATTTGTCGAGCCTGTGGCGGAACAGCTACTACACGTGGTTCAATCCGCTCACGCCCTGGAAATCCGGCGGCGCGTTTGACGATTGGTGGGCCCGGGCCAAAAACGATTTCAAAGACGCCCGCGCCACCAGCTTTTACCGATACCAATTGCCGGCGTTCAAAGACCTTTACGGAATCGATTTCGACACGATCACGGACGCGCAAGCTCGCGAGTTGAACGGCCAAATCTTCAAAAATTACCAGGACCAGAAATGGCTTTACCACGTCGTCACGGAGCGGGCGAACATCGAGCTGATGTTCAACGATCCCTACTGGGCGCGGCTCAAGTTCACCACCTACTATCCGTTCGAAATCCTGGTCTTCAACGTCACGTTGCTGCCGCAGGCACATCATTCGTCGCAGTTCAGCAATCCGTGGGACAGCCCGTATCGGTTCGCCAAGGAGGAAGGGCTGCCCATGGAATCGCTCGACGATTATTTGAAAGTGCTGGATCGGCTTTTCCAGAAAGCGAAGGCCGCCGGCGCAGTGTGTTTGAAGACCACGCTGGCTTATGTGAGAACTCTGGATTTTGAAAATGTGCCCAGGGAAGTTGCCGCGCCGTTGTTCGGCCGGCCCCGGACCAGCCTCACACCGAAAGAGGCGAAAGCGTTCGAGGATTACATCATGTGGCGGCTGGTGGAATTAAGCGCGAAATACGATTTGCCGTTCCAAATTCACACCGGCCAAGCGCGCATCCAGGGCTCCAATCCGATGCTGCTGGTCGATCTGATCGCGGCGAACCCGAACACAAAGTTCATTCTGTTTCATGGCGGTTTTCCGTGGGTTGGCGAAACCGGCGCCATCCTCATGCGCCATTCCAAGCACGTGTGGATCGATTCAGTCTGGCTGCCGACGCTGAGCTACACCATGGCCAAGCGCGCGTTTCACGAATGGCTCGAAGTGATGCCCTCGGACCGCATCATGTGGGGCGCCGATTGCAACCACGCGGAAGGCATCTATGGCGCGACCGAATTCACACGCATGTGCCTGGCCGAAGTCCTGGCGGAGAAGATCGATCGCGGCGATCTCCGGGAGGAACACGCGTTGCGAATTGGCCGTCAAATCCTCCGCGACAACGCCCTCGCGCTCTTTCCGCAATTGAAGGAGCGGCTCTGGAAACACAAAGGCAAACTGGTGGTGCCTTCCGGTGTCGCGATCCCAATCAAATAGAGTCCTTGTGTTTTGAAAATGGGTGGAACGGGCTACCAGCCCGTTTTCGGCGGCAACCTGCCGCCGAGGATAGAACAGCGGCAGGCTGGTCGCCGGCCGCGACGGGCCAGTGGCTTGTTCCACCTGGAGGCAATTTTCGAAACGCTTTTAGACTTACTGATCAGAGCGTGGGATAGAATACACTTTGTTGCGTCGCATTTGGGCTCTGGTGAGGCGCAACGAAGGAGAATATCCCTGGTGGATCTCACTTACAGGACGGCGCTTCGAGGCGCGCCCCACGCGGGCGTGCCCGAAAGCGTTCCTGTGAGGGCATGCCAGGGCCTGAGTTGGGGCCTGAGTAGGTCACGCCCCTTCGTTTTTCAGGCACAGCATCCCTCACGAAACGAGCCATCCCAGACGGAGCTGATTCGCGCGCGAGCGAACAGCCATGCCTCGGAATGAACATCTGACGCGCGTCGAGTTGATTGACCCGGTGTTGCACGATCTCGGGTGGACGGGCGCACTGATCCGTGAAGAAAAGATTCCTGGTGGTTCGGACATCATTGACGGTCGTCCAGTCAAGCGTTCTGGGCGCACCGATTACTTGCTTTGCCTGCCGATTTTGCCCCGCAGGCCACCCTTAGTGGTCCATTTCATAAATACGCTCACGTTCGCGGCAAGGGATTTTTCGGCCAGACGAGGCGCGAGCGACGAGCATATCCCGAAGTGGATCTGTAAGGAGCAAGCAACGAAGTCTGGCGAAA
>VHCZ01000134.1 GCA_016871535.1 Verrucomicrobiota bacterium | reverse complement strand
TTCAGCACCTCCTGACCCAGCTTGCGAATTTGCTCGATCGCTCGGGCCTCGGCTTCGTGCGCCGTACATCCTTCGGCGACGGCCTGATCGACCATATCTGCGATCATCAGCCTCTTGACAAATAGGGTAAGAGAACGGTATTCAGTAAATCGATACGTATCCGTAGCAATAGGGCGAGGTCCTTTTATGACAGGCTGATTGTCTCGGAATGGTATCCTGGAGCGAAGAAACATGATCAATGTTCAGAATCTGAGCAAAGCTTTTGGGCCGAAGCTGGCCGTAAACAACGTTTCGTTCACCGTCGAACGCGGCGAGGTGCTGGGTTTCCTGGGGCCGAACGGCGCCGGCAAATCCACCACCATGCGCATGCTCACCGGTTTTATCCCGCCCTCCTCGGGCCGCGTCCTGGTGGGCGGGCACGACATGGTTGAGGACCCGATCCCGGCCAAGCGACTCATCGGTTACCTGCCGGAAAACGCGCCCGCCTACACCGACATGACGGTTTATGGCTTCCTGAACTTTGCCGCCGAATTGCGCGGGGTGCAGGGCGACGCACGGAAGATGGCGGTGCGTCGCGTGGTGGAAATGTGTTTCCTGGAGTCGGTGCTCCACCAGAGCGTGGAGACACTCTCCAAGGGCTATCGCCATCGAACCTGCTTCGCGCAGGCAATCATCCACGACCCGGACATCCTGGTGCTGGACGAGCCGACCGACGGTCTGGACCCGAACCAAAAGCACGAAGTCCGGAGCCTGATCCGGCGCATGGGCGAAAAGAAAGCGATCATCTTCTCAACCCATATTCTGGAAGAAGTCGAAGCCGCCTGCACGCGCGCGATCATTATCGATCGCGGCCAAATCGTCGCGAATGGAACACCGGTCGAACTGAAACAGCGCTCCGACGTGGCCGGCGCGGTCTGCCTGCGAGTCGCCAAAGTGGCGGCGGTCGTCGTTGGCCAAAAACTGGCGCAATTGCCCACGGCGCGGAAGACCTCGATCCTCAAAGAGGACGCGCCGGCCGTCACCGCGCGGGTTTTCCCGCAGCCCAACTGCCGCAATGGCGAGCTGGCAATCAGCATCTCGGACATGGCCCAACGCGAAGGCTGGAAGATCGAGGAGTTGCATACGGAAGAAGGCCGGCTCGACGAAGTCTTCCGCAGCATCACACTGCCCGACACCACAAAGGAAGAACGGAAATGAATTCATCATTCGCTAACATCTGGACGATCTCCAAGCGGGAGCTGGCTGGCTACTTTGCCTCGCCGGTGGCTTACGTGTTCATCGTGATCTTTCTGCTGCTGACCGGTTTCTTCACGTTCATGGTCGGCGGCTTTTTCGAGCGCGGCGAGGCCTCGTTGGCCATGTCGTTCTTCGTCTGGCATCCGTGGCTTTACTTGTTCCTCGTGCCGGCGGTGGGGATGCGGTTGTGGTCCGAGGAACGAAGGCTGGGGACGATCGAGCTTCTCCTCACCATGCCGATCACGGCCTGGCAGGCGATCCTCGGAAAATTCCTCGCTTCGTGGTTGTTCCTGGCTCTGGCCTTGGCGCTGACCTTCCCGGTTGTGATGACCGTGAATTATCTGGGCAACCCAGACAACGGCGTCATTTTTGCCGGCTACGTCGGGAGCCTGATGCTGGCCGGCGCTTATCTGGCGATCGGCTGCATGACCTCGGCGATGACGAGAAATCAGGTGATCAGTTTCATCGTCTCGGTGGTCATTTGCCTGTTTCTGATCCTGGCCGGATGGCCGCCCGTGACGCGCATGCTGGAGATCATTTCCGAAAGCCCGCGCCTCGTTGAGATCGTTGCCGCCTTCAGCGTCATGACGCACTTCGACGCGCTGCAGCGGGGGGTTCTCGACACGAACGATTTGATCTTTTTCGCCTCGATGATCGTGTTTTCGCTGTTCACGACGAGCGTCATTATTCGCGGGCATCGGGCGGGCTGACCGAGAATCTCAGATTTCAAATCTCAAATTTCAACTCATGAAAAAAGAATCGAAACAATTTGAGCCGTTGATCTACTCGACCATCGGGGTGGGGGCGATGTTTCTCATCCTGGTGGCGGTGTACGTGATTTCGGGCGTGGCCAAGGTGCGTCTCGATTTCACCGAGGAAAAACTTTACACGCTTTCCCCAGGCACCAAAGCGATCCTGGCGAAACTCGATACCCCCGTGGAAATTCGCTTTTACTGCACGCAGGACACCAAAGAAATGCCCGTCCCACTCAAAACCTACGCCCAGCGCGTCGAGGACCTGCTCAACGAATTGAGGAAGCTCGCGGGCGACAAAATCGAGATCAAGAAGTTCGATCCCAAGCCGGACACTGATGCCGAAGATTCCGCGCGCCTCGACGGTCTGGAAGGCCAGATGGTTGGCTTCAATGACAAGATTTACCTCGGCTTAGCCGTAAGCCAGCTTGACGCGAAGGCCGCCCTCCCCTTCCTCTCGCCGGAGCGGGAGAAACTGCTGGAATACGATCTGGCGCGGGCGATCACGCGAGTGACGAACACCGCCAAACCGGTCGTCGGCGTCATGGCCACGCTGCCGGTCATGGGCGAATTCAATCCCATGATGATGCGCATGGGCCAGATGCAACGGCAGGAGCCGTGGGTGTTCGTGTCGGAATTGAAGCGCGATTTCGAGGTCAAGCAGGTGGAGATGACGGTCGAGGAAATCCCGGGCGATGTCAAAGTGCTGGTCGTGGTGCATCCCAAGGGGATCACCGACAAAGCCCAGTACGCCATCGATCAATTCCTGCTCAAGGGCGGCAAGGTGGTGGCGTTTCTGGATCCTTTCTCCCTGGTGGACAGCCGCAATACGCCTCCGGGAATGAACCAGTTCCAGGCTTCCGCGCAAAGCGGCTCGACGCTGGACAAACTTCTGAAAGCGTGGGGCCTTGAGTTCGACCAGAACAAAGTGGTGGCGGACATGAATTTCATCACGCGCATCAATCGGAACGGCCGCAGCGAATCCGCGCCCGCGTTTTTGACGATGACGCAGGAAGGGTTGAACACCGATGACGTGGTCACCAGCCAGATTGACAGCGTCTGGATTCCGTTCACGGGAGCGTTTTCGGGCACTCCTGCCGAAGGATTGAAGCAAACCGTTTTGCTGCGCAGCACCAAAGCGTCGCAGGTCGTGGATCGCTTCATGGCGGAGTTCTCCGGCGACCAAACCGTCAAGGACTTCGCGAATTCGGGCAAGGAACACGCGCTGGCCTTGCGCTTGACCGGCAAATTCAAGACGGCGTTCCCGGACGGCAAACCGAAAGACGCCTCCACTGAAAAACCGGAGGAAAAGAAAGAGGGCGAGAAGAAGGATGAGAAGCCGGCGGATTCATCGCTGAAGGAGGCGGGTTCCGAAGGCGTCGTGATTCTGGTGGGCGACACCGATTTGTTATTCGATCAGTTCTCTGTTCAGATTCAGGAATTCTTCGGACAACGCATCGTTATCCCGCGGAATGGCAACCTGAATCTCGTCCAGAACATCGTCGAACAACTCGCTGGCGACAGCAATTTGATCGGCGTCCGGAGCCGCGCGACCATGAACCGGCCTTTCACGCTGGTCCGGCAAATGCAAGCCCAGGCGGAGGATCGGTATCGCACCAAGATCAAAGACCTGGAGAAGAGCCTCTCCGATACGCAGACGCGGCTCAACGAACTTCAAAAGAGCAAGGAAGGCAATCAACGGTTTATTCTTTCGCCGGAACAGCAAGCGGAGATCAACAGCTTCAAGGCCAAACAGGCCGAGGTGAATCGCGAACTCCGCAAAGAGCGCCGCAATCTCCGGCGCGACATCGATTCCCTGGAAAACCGATTGAAGTGGGTGAATATCGCCGGCATGCCGTTTTTGGTGGCGATTTCCGGCGTTTCTCTGGCTCTCATCAAACGGAAACGTACTGCAGCAAAATGAACCGCAAACAACTGACTCTTCTTTCTGTTCTCGTGATCGTCATCGGAGGGCTTGGGCTCCTCTTGAACAGCCGCAAGACTTCGTCCTGGCAGGCGGGCGGGAGTGCGATTGGCCAGAAGCTTCTGCCCGACTTCCCCATGAACGACGTTTCGCAGATCACGATCACTCAAGGAACAACCAACTTGAATCTGGCCAGGCAAGACGATCTCTGGCGCGTCAAGGAACGGTGGAACTATCCCGCCAATTTCACAGAGATCGGCGATCTGCTGCGAAAGATGTGGGACTTGAAGATCGTCCAGTCCGTCAAAGTCGGACCGACCCAGTACGGCCGCCTCGAATTGCTTCCCCCGGACAAAGGCACGAACGGCGGCACACTGGTGGAGTTCAAGGACAAAGGGGGAAAGGCCATCAAATCCGTGCTCCTGGGCAAGAAATACGTGCGGACCGGCGAAAGCAGTTCGCCATTTGGCGGCGGGGATTGGCCGGTCGGACGCTACGTGCTCGTCCAGAACAGCGCGCCGACCGTCGCGGTGATTTCCGATCCGCTCACCGACGTCGAACCGAAGCCGGATCGCTGGCTGAGCAAAGATTTCTTCAAAGTGGAGAAGCTGCGCGCTCTTTCTGTCGTTTCAACCAACGCGACGAATTCCTGGAAACTCACGCGTGACACCGAAGGCGGCGATTTGAAACTGGCGGATAAGAAGGAGGAAGAGCAGTTCGATACGACCAAGGCTTCGAGCGTCGGCTATGCGCTTTCTTCGCCCAGCTTCAATGACGTGGTTTCGCCGGAGGCCAAGCCTGAGGACACCGGGATGAATCAGCCGCTGGTCGCCACGCTGGAGACGTTCGACAACTTCACTTACACCGTCAAAGTCGGGAGTAAAACCGGCGAGGACAACTATCATCTTCAGGTCTCGGTCAAAGCCGACATCAATCACCAGCGGACGCCTGGCAAGGACGAAAAGCCGGAGGACAAGGAGAAGCTCGACAAAGAATTCCAAGAGAAGGTCAAGAAGCAGGAGGAAAAACTGAAGCAGGAGCAGTCTTACGAGAAATGGACTTACCTCGTTTCCAAATGGACGATCGATCCGCTCCTCAAGGAGCGAAAAGATTTCATGGCGGAGAAGAAGGAGGAAACGCCGGACACAACCACGCAAGCGCCGCCCGTGGAAAAGAAGGAAGAGACCGCGGCGGATATTGCCAAGGAACTCAAACTTGTGCCGCCCCTGCCTGACAAGCCGGCGGAGAAACCGGTTGCAGCGCCCGACGACAAAAGGGACAAAGAGGCTCCGCCCCCGGAAACCAAGAAAGAAGACAAGTAATCTGGCCACGCTCACGGCTGATTCAAGAATCGGCGAAAGGAGCGCGGCAGCCGTGCCCGGGCGTTCTGAGGATCTGATGAGAGACTTTCTCGCCGGCAGGCTGCCCGCGCTCCTGTCGGGGAAACCTAACTTCAAAGGAATTACGCGAATTAACGCGAATTGATTGAAAGGCTCGAGGTCAGTCGAATTCGTGAGAATTGGTGAAATTCGTGTCAACCCGGCCGACCTTCCCAAATCTTCTTCGGAATTATTTGAAAAGCGTGCCCGTGTCCCGATAGAGTGTCGCGCGTGACGACAACTAACCACTCTTCGCCCGGGCATTTTATTTCTCGCGTTCTCTCCTTTGTTCCCTTCGTTTCCTTTTGTTCAAAGAAAAGGCCACGGTCAGGACACGTCACGCTGCTGCTCGCTTGCGGCATTGGCAGCGCGGCGATCAGCTTGCCGTTCACTCCGGACGCGTTCGCCGCCGACTCCGCGAGCAAGGTCGGCCTGAAGTTAGTGGCCGAAGGTTTCGTCTCACCGACGGCGTTCATCCCCGTCAGCGACGGCTCTGGGCGCACGCTCATTGCGGATCAGATCGGCAAGGTTTATGTGTTGAACAAAGACGGCAAGCTTTCGGACAAGCTGTTTCTGGATCTCACGAGCCGCCTGGCCAAGATCAACCAGGGCGCGTTCGACGAGCGGGGGCTGTTAGGTTTGGCGTTGCACCCGAAGTTTCGCGAGAACCGCAAGCTTTACGTGGTCTATAGCGCGCCGCTGAGGAAGGACGGCCCGTCCGATTGGGATCACACCATGCAGCTTTCGGAATTCAAAGCGCCCGCTCACGCGGAGGAAGCCGCGGATCTGGCTTCGGAGCGGGTTCTCCTTCAAATCGACAAACCTTATTTCAATCACAACGCCGGAACGATTGTCTTTGGGCCGGACGGCTACCTCTATTTCGCCGTGGGCGACGGCGGCAACGCCAATGACGAAGGCCGCGGGCATTCGCCTCAGGGCAACGCGCAAGACCTCACGAATCTGATGGGCAAGATTCTGCGCATCGATGTGGACAAGGGCGATCGGTATGCGATTCCGGCGGACAATCCGTTCCAAGGCGGCCAGGCGCGTCCAGAGATTTACGCCTACGGCCTGCGCAACCCGTGGCGCATCACGTTCGACCGGGGTGGAAACCACGAGCTGTTCGCGGGAGACATTGGACAGACTTTGTGGGAAGAAGTGGATATCATTGTGAAGGGAGGCAACTACGGCTGGCGGGTCCGCGAAGGGTTCCATTGCTTCGATCCCAAGAATCCAAAAACGGCGCCCGAGGACTGCGCCAAGACCGGTCCCGACGGAAAACCTTTTATTGATCCGATCCTCGAATACAAGAACGTGAACGGATTCCGTAATGATCCTGAAGCCCTGGGCATCAGCATCACTGGCGGATACATTTATCGCGGCAAAGCGCTGCCGCAACTCCAGGGGCGTTACGTGTTCGGCGATTGGTCGCGGAACTTTGTCTTTCCGGCAGATGGAATCATGCTGGTGGCGACGCGTCCGCAGTCGGGCGCCTCAAAGTGGAGTCTGGAGCCGCTGGATCTGGCGACGCACCCGGGGGGCAAACTGAAGGCATTCATCGTCGCCTTTGGAGAAGATGCGGACGGCGAGCTGTACGTGATGACCAATAACAGCAACAGCCTGCGCGCCAACACCGGGAAAGTCTTCAAGCTGGTCCCGCAGTGAAGTTTGATCTCTGTTAACTCCGTTGCCTCCGGTTAAACTCGTCTGCCATCCCAGAATTCAATTGTAGTAGAACGTGAAGCGTACTTCCCGATAGTCGGCTCCGATCAGCCGGCGCATGTCCGAGGGCCAGGGACCGAAGGGTGCCGGTTGCTGGACGGCCTTGCGGCAGATAATCTCTAAAATATCGTTCACCGTGCTTTCCGTGACGCCCATTTGTGTGACGCTGCCGTCCGAGTTCAAACGAAACGTCAACACGACCTTTCCCGTGTCGTTGCCAACGAAGTTCCGGTCGTCGAGCAGATTGAACCAGTGATTTTGAATCGCCTCGATGATGGCCTGGTCGTAACTCGCGAAAGGCGTCGCTTTCACATTCAGGCCCTCGATGGAGTAACGCCGCACGCCACCCTCCTGCTTCATCTTCTCACTGACCAGGCCGGTTTGCTGGTTGCGCACTTGCGCGAGCCGCCGCGGTTTGGGCCGATCCGGAGGGCTGGCCGCAGCGTCGCTGAAACTCGGCTTGGGGGTCAGGACCGGGCGTTCCGCGGGTCGTATCATCGCCAGATCGCCGGGCCTGGGAGCGGCTTTGGTTTCGGACGGTGTTTCCTGGCGCGGGGTCTCGTTGGGCTTCGATTCTTGAGGTGGTTCGGCCGCGCGCGCGACCGAAGGCGCCGGTTGGAGAGGCATTGGCTCTGAACGAGGTTTGGTCATCGTGCTCGGCATCCGGTCTTGCGTTCCGGAAATCTTCGGCGCCTGCGAATCGATGCTGGTGTCCGGGTTTCCCGCGAGCGAATTGCGCGTGGAGTAATACGGAGTGTCCTTGGGCGGGGCTGGCGACGCCTGCGCTGGATCGACCTCGACAAAGACAATCGGAACGACCTCTTGGTTTTCCGCCTCGGCGCGTTTCTTGGCCTCCAACTGCGGATCCAGGCGCTCACGTTTGCTCAGCGTCACCAGGCTGAAGAGCGAACTGTTCCAGAGGCCCAGACGAAATCCGAGTTCGATCGTGAGAAAGAGGAAAAAGTGAACGGCCAGCGAAAGCGCGAGCGCCCGCGCGATCGGGTGGGAGGCCAATTTCGGCCAGCGGATATCAAGTTCTGCGGCTATCACCGGCCCCACCATGCCCTATCTGATCGCCCAAATCAATTTCGAGAATCGGAGTCTGGCCCAGCGGGCATCTCTTTCTTTGCGTCCCTGTTTTCGCGAAGTAGCGCAGGCTTTCGAGCCTGCGGGTTCATGGAGCATTCCAGCTCCGTTTCGCGAACTCCGCGGCTGGGGACTGGAAAGTCCTTCTAACCGGCAGGCTGGAAAGCCTGCCCCACAACGTCACGGTTCCTGCATGCAAAGAAGTGGGATGGGCCTTCCGCCCAGCTATCGGAGGGTCTGGATACGATAGAATCGCTGCGGCGCGGAGGCGCTCGTAACGTCGATCTTGGACGCAGTCGCTCCGTCCGCGAAGACGTCACCGGAGAGATTGTGCCAGGCCGGCTCGCTGAGGTGGTTCTTGTATTGGAGATGATAGCGGACGCCGGGTTGGGCGTCCCAGGTCAGCGAAACGCCACTTGTCGTCAGGCTGGCTTTGACCGCTTTGATCTGGCCGCCGGACTCAAGAAGAAAGTTCGCTGCGCGCGGCGTTGGAATCGGCATAGAACAAAACGGCGCCAAGCGGCCGTCCGGCCAACGTCCCTGGCTCACGTCGCTGGCCTGAACGTTGTGTTGAACCAGATCGACGATTTGGCCACCGGGCGAGAAGAGCGCAATCAACCCGCTCTTCCGGCTGAGTTTGAAACTCGCGTGGAGGTCGCGATTCGATCCGTTCAGCTCTGATTTCCGATCTGCCCAGACGAGCAAGTGAGAGCGAGGGCCCAGCGACGTGCCAGCCGGAATGACGAACTTCGCCGGGTTGGACAATTCATCCGTCAGCGCGTAACCGGAGAGGTCAACCGGGCGGGCGGTTGGATTGTAGAGCTCAAACCAATCGCTGAACGCGCCGTCGGTCGGATCGGCCAGCGTCTGCGTGTTGGCAGTCATCCATTCATTGATGACGACGTGATCCGGCGCGAGCGGATCGGGGAGATGGGCGGTGACATTGATGGCCGCGGTGTGTTCGGGCAGCAACTTCCCGGAAGCGTCATGTCCGGCCAGCGCCAGCGTATTCATTGCCGGACGCAGCGGCACTTTGATCGACCAGTTCGTCACAGTCGTCCAGGTCGTGGGATATTCCGTGCCGTTGATGCGGATCGTTTTCACCTCCACCGGCGCGCTGCCCGCGAGCGTGAGGGTGCTCTCATCCGTGGCAAAATCATCTCCCCGGTTGCTGGTGATCGCGAAGTCTGTGGCCACGGTTTTGAGTTGTTGGAGAATGTAATTGCGCCGGGAAGCGACATAGGACTTGATGGCATTCGGGCTGTTGATCGAAGCGCCGTTCGCGCGAAAGGCAGCGTATTTCGCGTCGAGAAGCGCGTTGAGCGCCAGATCCTGCAACGGCCCGTTCGCCGCGTCCCGGAGAGCGCGCCAATAAGCGCGGCGAAAAGGCGGATGGCTGTTCATCCGCGTAATCACAGGATCGACGGCCTTGAACAGAGAAGTCGTGGGGCCGTCCGCGTAGCCGCCGAGCCCGAGCACGATGTCGAAATCCCAGATGAGCAATTGCCACGGGCCTTGGGGCGGTTTGTAAGCAAACATGTTTTGGCCGTTGTTATTCCCGTAGCTGTCCCAATTGCCCACCACGTGCTCCACTGCGAAAATGCGCATCCATTGCTCGACGTCGATGTGCGATTCGACGCTGGGCGTGTAGGCGGCGCCGGTCGCGTTCACGGCGTCCACAAGATTGAACAGGTTGGTGTAATTGCTGGTGGAAAGCTCGGCGCCGCGCCGCTGCCAGTTCCAGCGATAGCGCGGCAGTTTCTTGGCGCCGCCCGTGGTGGTAAATCGTTGCAGCGTCGTCCAGGTCGTCTGGAAATTGGAGACGTTGTCGTCGAACTCGAACCAGCCGGCGATTTTATAAAGCTCGCCGTTGGCATCGTTCGGAAACCATTCCTCGATCACCTCGGAGTTGGGGATTTGGGAATCTTCAAAAATCCGCCCGCGCCTTACGCCATTGACGAAGAGGTTGATGTTGCGCTGATAGTTGAAAGGCAGTCCAAGCTGCGCCGCAATCCAGTAGGCGGTTTGCTCGCGCTGCGCCGTTTCGTCGTCGCCGGGGTTATTGCCCGGCGCGGTCAACTTGAAATCCGTGACGCCAAGCAAGCGGTCGTCTTCGGGAAACACCAAAATATAATTGCACAACGCGCCGGTTGGCGTGGTGTATCCGGGGCTGTGGTAAGGACTGCCGCTGTAAAGGGCGCCGATGTTATAGATGGCGCGGTGGTCGCCGTAAACGAACGTGGCGTCCAGAGATTCGTTGCTGAGCTTCAGGCGGGTCGCCCATTTGGTCGCCGTGGCCTGCGTGATCCAGAGCCGGTACGTTCCGAACGCGCCTGGCGGTGGCGGGTCGCCAAACCGGACCAGGCACTCCCGCGTTGGCGCGTCGGCTGGAAAGCGCGTCGTTGCGGGCGCGGGGAATTGATCGGTCGCCTCGACGTGAAACGCCACGAGCGTTCCCGTGGGCCACGCCGGAATCTTCGCGCTGTAAATTCGGTCACCGGCAATTTCGTCGCCTGCCGTGCCGTCATCCAGCATCGGAACAGAAACGAGGCTAAGGCCAGGATCCACTCGGTATTTGAGCACGACCGAGGCGATCCCGTCGGGGTCGTTGGCGCGCGCCGTGATCAAGACGGTTTGGTTGGTCGCAGGCACCACGGGGAAATGGTTCACGTCGTGGATCGCAGGTCCGGCATTGGCCACCGCCCGGCTGTTGCGGGCGCCGGGCGTTCCCAGGTTCTTCGGCAGCGACAAAGTCTGCGCCGCTTCCAAGTAGTTTCCGCGCAAACGCAGCAAGACTTCTGGAAATCCGCGAAGCCAGCGCGCTCGGGCCCGAAGCGTCCCGGTGTTCCCCGAAGCCAGCGGACTTCTGAGGCGGGTCCGGATACGATTCGCGCCGGTATCGCCGCGATGCGACGATCGCACGTGCAAGCACGAGGTTCCGCCGAGGCCTCCCGACTGAAGACCGGACGTGCCGTGGCTGCCTTGGGGAACCCAACCGTCGAGTCCGTCGTCGAACGTCGGATTGCTGATTCGATTGGTGCCACCCGGCCCGATGACTTCCACGTTGTCGATCAAGCATCCACCTTCGCCCATGAGCAACATGTGCAGCGTATCCGCCGGACCAATGCCGTTGTCCAGAACGCCGGTGGTTTCGATGGCCGTCCACTCGCTCTTCGCCGTTTCATCGCTGTCGGCCCAGTTCGACGCGAGTTGGTTATCGCTGCGCGGATCGATAAGTTCCAGGCTGCTGCCGCCTTCGCGCGCCCATTTGCCCCAGCGCCCTCCCGTCCCATAGGCGACTTCGTCGGCGACGACAAGAATGGTGTTCGTGGCGCCGGTAGGGGCCTCAGCGCGTGTAAGCTTGTCGGGCATCGCGAGCGTGAGCTTTTGCCCCTGATTCGAAAGCCGGCCTCGGAAATCTCCGACGGTATTCGATGCGTTCAAGTGGGAGTGATTGCTTCGCAGATGCTCGGCGTTCTTGGCCACGACGAGGTAGCCGTCCGGCGGCAAGCGCGTGCCGGGCGGGAAGGTGAAGTCGATCCCGGCCACGAACTTCCAGCCGCTCAGGTCAACGGGCGCGGCGCCTTTGTTGTAAAGCTCCAGGTATTCGTCTTCGGCGCGACCCGAAATAGGCGCGTACATGATTTCGTTGATGACGATGTCGCGATTGAGCGGTTCGCGGTTCGCGGCGCCAGGGGAAGGGCCGGCGAGTTCACGGAGGATGGAAGCGCCATTCGGAGAGCGGCCAAACGAGACTCCGGCCGCTTGACCTCCGTAGCGAACGGTATCGATGACTCGGCTTTGGTCCGAGTTCATGAGGAAGAGTGTTCCTCCGGCTGGATTCAGGGCGAAGCCGAGTTGGGGTTGGCCAAAGACAAGGAAGCCTTCGGGCTTAATGACGGTGCCCGGCGGAAAGATGCATTTCCTCATCATCGCGTCATCGGTTAAGGAGCAACCGGAGAGATCTTTCGCTTCGCGACTTCCGTTGTAGAGTTCGACGAATGCCGGCGTATCGCTCCGAACCAACAACTCATTGATAACCACGGATCGCAGCGCCTCGGGAACCGCCGCTTCAAATGCCCCAGGGGATCCGCCCATGCGGTCGCTCGCAGCCCAGACCGACGGCTCGCTTTCACCGTACGATGGCCGCGCCAACACGAGCGAATGTCCGGCGCCGTTCGCTGCGACAGGCCAGGGCAGATCGCTCGAAAAGGTGATCTGCAGGAGGACCGCGCCGTTCCGGTGGTGCAATCGGATTGTGCGCGATCGATGCTGGAGCGAATCCGCGTAAGGACCCGCGATGTCTGCGATCCCATAGACGCTTCTGACGTCAGCCGGGTTCCTGGCCACAACCAGAAAGGAGCGCGCGGGAAGAGTTGTTCCCGCCGGGAAAGTGAATTCAATCGCGCCGGAGAGCCGGTAGCCGCTGAGGTCCTCGAACCAAAGCTGCGAATTGAACAACTCGACAAACTCCAGATCTTTTCCGTCCGATCGCGCGGCGGGGCGATACATGATTTCCGAGATGACCAGGCCCGTGCGCCGGCTCGAAGGTCCCAAAGCCTCGTGGGATATCACCGCCGCCGAAAGGGACGAAGCACCGAGCCAGAGAGTGAGGACCAGCAACTTCAACGACTTCATCAACGCCAGGATTACTACCGGAAGGCCCGCTGCGTGACAATGTAATGTGGGAACTATAGCGTGGTGGGGCAGGCTTTCCAGCCTGCCGGTTAGGGGGACTTTCCAGTCTCCGGCGGCGCAGGCTCGCCAAGCGGAGCTGGAAAGCTCCGCGAACCCGCAGGCTCGAAAGCCTGCGCTACCTGGCTCGCCAGTCACCGTTTTTCGCGCGGTTTCATGCCGAAGAGGAACCGAAGCGGGTCATAAGGCCGGATGCCGAAATGATAAATCGCCACCGTGACGAGGAAGGACGCGGCGCAGAGGAAGGCGAATTTCATCAGAATGGTGTCGCTCGTTTGCACGACGTAGAAGGCCAGGATCACGATCACCGTTTGATGCAGGATGTAGAACGGGTAGATCCCTTCGTTCGCATACGCCAGCAGCGGGCTGTTGAAGTGCAGATACCGCTTGGCGTAGCCGAGCAACGCGAGCATCCAGAACCAGGCGTTGAACGCCAGCAGCGTCCGGTAAAGCGCGTGCGGCACGGAATACGTGAACCGCGGCTCCAGATCGTAACGCCTCTCCGGGGTTCTGGATGCAACAGGCGGCGGCTCGCTGAGAGCCGGAACGCTGGTTTCGAGAGGCGTGGGCACGCGGCACTTTTATGAATTCACGTCGCAATTCACAAGGGAGGATTGCAGAGCGCTCCTGAACCGCCGGGTGAAACTTCAGAATCGAAGCCTCCGGACAACGAAGAATTGCGGCACCCGTAACCACGCGCAATCGCTCGGTAAACGACGGTAGGGCGAGCCTGTCCCCAGCGAGCCGAGTCGAACGTGTTCCAGGCACGTCGAGCGGCTCGCCAGGACGGACTCGCCCTACCATATTTGACTCCTTAACTTGTTTGCCCCATTGTGTGCGCCACGGTTATTTTCTTGATCCACCGAAACGCGAAACGAAGGCACATGCTATGAGCAAGCAGTTCCGTAGATTTCTCAATTTGGCCGCGGCCATCGTGTGGCTGAGCCGAGCGCTGATTGCGTCGGCCGCGACTCCAGATCTCATCCAGGACATCGAGATTCCCTACACGAAGTTCGTTCTGAAGAACGGACTGACGCTCCTCGTGCACGAGGACCACAAAGCGCCGATCGTCGCGGTCAACGTCTGGTACCACGTCGGCTCGAAGAACGAGAAGCCAGGCAAGACCGGCTTCGCCCATCTGTTCGAGCACCTCATGTTCAACGGGAGCGAGCATTTCAATGAGGATTACTTCAAAGCAGTCGAGAAGGTCGGCGCCACGGATTTGAACGGGACCACCAATCCGGACCGCACCAATTACTTCCAAAACGCGCCGAAGGATGCGCTCGATTTGTTGCTCTGGCTGGAGTCTGACCGCATGGGTCACCTGCTCGGTGTCGTGGACCAGGCCAAGCTGGATGAGCAGCGCGGCGTCGTTCAAAACGAAAAGCGGCAGGGTGAAAACCAGCCCTACGGCCTGGCCTACGAATTGATCACCAAAGGGACTTTTCCTCCCGGCCATCCCTACTCGTGGACAACGATTGGCTCGATGGAAGATCTGAACGCCGCTTCTTTGCAGGACGTTCAGGAATGGTTCAAGACTTACTATGGCGCGGCCAACGCGACGCTTGTGATCGCCGGGGACGTTGATCCCAAAGAAGCGCGCGAGAAGGTGGAAAAGTACTTCGGCGCGATTCCAGCCGGTCCGCCGCTTTCCAGACACAGTGCCTGGATTGCCAAACGGACTGGCACCGTGAGGCAAACCGCGAACGACCGCGTGCCACAATCCCGCATTCACAAAGTCTGGAACATTCCCCAATTCGGCACGCACGAGGCCGACCTGTTGAATCTTGCGAGCGACGTGCTCGCGGCCGGGAAAAACTCGCGCCTCTACAAACGCCTCGTTTACCAGGACCAGATTGCCAGTGACATCATTGCTTACGTCGATCTTCAGGAAATTGCCGGCACGTTCGTCATCCAGGCCACGGCCAGACCCGGGGAGGATCTCGCGAAAGTGGAACGCGGCATCGACGAAGAGTTAGCGCGCTTTCTTGCGGAGGGACCTACCGCCACCGAACTGCAACGCATCAAGACGCAAAATCTTGCCGGCTTCATTCGTCAGATCGAGCGCATCGGCGGCTTCGGCGGAAAATCGGATGTGCTGGCCGAATATCAGGTCTATACGGGCAGTCCGGACCACTACAAACGCACCCTGAAGCGCGTTAGCGAGGCCACGGCCAAAGAAATCCAGTCGGCCGCGCAGGCCTGGCTTTCGGATGGGGTTTACATCCTGGAGATTCATCCCTATCCCAACTACGAAACGGCGGCCTCGTCCGTGGATCGCTCGAAGCTTCCGTATCCTGACCTCAAAGCGGAGGCGAAGTTTCCTCCGCTGCAACGCTCGACGCTTTCGAATGGTTTGAAGATCGTCCTGGCGGAGCGGCACGCCGTTCCGGTGATCGAGTTTGAGTTGCTCATTGACGCGGGCTATGCGGCGGATCAATTCGCCAGTCCGGGCACCGCCCGGCTCGCGATGGACATGCTCGATGAGGGAACCAAATCACGGACCGCCCTTCAAATCAGCGAAGAGTTGGCGCAGCTTGGCGCCTCGCTCAACGCAGGTTCGGATTTGGATGCCTCCAGCGTTTCTTTGTCTGCGCTGAAAGCGAATCTGGACGCGTCCCTGGCGATTTATGCGGACGTGATCTTGAATCCCTCCTTTCCCGAAGAAGACTTTCGGCGGCGCCAGAAGCAGCAGCTCGACCGCATCCGGCAGGAAAAGGTTCAGCCCAACACCATGGCGGCGCGCGTCGTTCCCCGGCTTCTCTATGGCCGCGGCCACGCTTACGCGAACCCGTTCACCGGATCGGGCGACGAAGCCAGCGTCGGCAAACTCACCCGCCAGGATCTGGAAAAATTTCATCGCGCCTGGTTCAAGCCTAACAACGCGACGCTCATTGTCGTCGGCGATACCACCTTGAACGAAATCACCCCCAGGCTCGAAGGCGCTTTCAAGCGCTGGGAGCGCGGCGAGGTTCCAAACAAGAACATCGGCGCGGTCGAGCACCAATCGAAGCCGGTGTTTTACCTGATCGATCGTCCCGGCTCCATCCAGTCGTTGATTTTGGCCGGGCACATCGCGCCCCCCAAGGCGAATCCGGACGAAATCGCAATCGAGACGATGAACCAGATTCTGGGCGGAGCTTTCACGTCGCGGATCAACATGAATTTGCGGGAGGATAAACACTGGTCGTACGGAGCGGGATCGCGGTTCTTGCCGGCGCGCGGCCAGCGGCCTTTCTATGTCAGCGCCTCCGTTCAGACAGACAAGACGAAAGAGTCCATGGTCGAGATCACGAAGGAACTCAAAGGACTGCTTGGGGAGTCTCCGATTACGGATGAGGAACTGACCAAGACGCGGGAGAACCGCGTGCTCAAACTGCCCGGCGCCTGGGAGACCATGAGCGCCGTCGGGAATTCCATCACCGAGATTGTCCAATTCGGATTGCCGGATGATTTTTTCCAGACGTATCCGGCCAAGGTGAGCGCGCTGAAGCTGCCGGATGTGGAGCGCGCAGCGAAAGGCGTGCTGAACCCGGATCGGCTCGTGTGGGTAGTTGTCGGCGACCGCGCGAAGATCGAGGCCGGCATCCGGGAACTGGCCCAGGACGAGATTCGGTTGATCGACGCGGATGGCAATTCGGTCAATTGAGATTCGGGAAGGAGCGCGGGCAGCCTGCCCGCGCGCGGGTTGGCAGCCGACCTGCAAAGATGCGACAGGAAGCGGCGCATGATCGAACGGCTGAAGTTTCGCCCTAAGGGTCTGTGCAAAAATAAATTCCGGTTTTGCTGGAGGCGATTTCGCTTTCTGGCGAGGCACGACGAAGGAGCATAGCCAGGGCTCTGCGACTGAGGAGAAACGAAGCCAGAAAGCGAAATCG
>VHCZ01000133.1 GCA_016871535.1 Verrucomicrobiota bacterium | reverse complement strand
TTCTTTTTCGCCAGACTTCGTTGCTTGCTCCTTACAGATCCACTTCGGGATATGCTCGTCGCTCGCGCCTCGTCTGGCCGAAAAATCCCTTGCCGCGAACGTGAGCGTATTTATGAAATGGACCACTAAGGTTGAGGCAGTTTTCGTTCGCTTTTGCTCGCTGTGTCTGCTTTCGGCGCCGCCGAGATTTGCTGGATCTGACGGGCAACAATAAGCAGTCCGCCCAGCAAAACCAAGCCTATTCCCGCCAGCACACCGTTCTGTTTCAGGAACAGCCGCTCCTGGTTCACTTCGATCCCGTCCGTCGAGGCCGGGAGAAAGAACAAGAAATACAGAGCAAGAAGCACACCGCCAGCCAGGCAGATTCCAATGTGCAACTCCAGGCCTAGAAGCACTTTTCCGATTCGCGTTGAGATCGCTGAAGAAGGCTGTCGGGCGGGACGCGGAGGACGCTCGGTCTTCGTCGGGATGGAAGGAAGGTAATCTTCCGGACGCAAGCTTGGCGCGGTTCGCGGCCGGGCCGGGACCACGGGTGCTGCCTCCGGCGGAGCCGGCTTGGGAATCGTCGGGCGCGGTGGAGAAACGGTCAGGGTTAACTCCGCGAGCGGCAGCCATTTATCCATCGCCTCCAGCCGGGCGAACATGGTTTGGGAATTGATTTTCCGTGCGGCCCACAAATCGTAGATTTGACCGATGGTGTAGGGTCCTTCCACCTTGCCTGCGAGCTTCAGGTAAAAGATGCCTTCGGTCATTCAGATTGCGGATTGCGGAATTCTCCCTCTCCCAGCGGGAGAGGGGTGAGGGAGAAACGCCGGCCAATTTCAGGGTTCTACGGGCTCGACTTCGCGATGCCAATGACGCCGCAGCCCAGCCGGGCGCCGGCGTTTCCGACCGGCTGGCCGCCGTCGTCTTCTTTCGCGTGAATGATCACCGCGCGGCCCAGGATCGGATTCTTTAACCCTACGAGAGAGATGTTATCGACCGTCACTTCGTAGTGCGCTTTGCCATTGGCATCCGCTTGCAGATTTCCCAGGTCGCCCGCGTGCCGTTTTCCCGCGCTCACCAGGCCGTGTTGGTGGCCTTCAGGGTTGTAATGCCCGCCCGCGCTCATGCCATCGGCGGACGTGCAATCTCCGGTCTCGTGAATGTGAATCGCGTGCTTCTGATTCGGCGTCAGCCCCTCGATGGTGGCGACGACCTTGACTTTGTCGCCGACCTGGGAGAACTGCACCGTGCCGTGGCATTTGTTGCCTTGAGTAGCATGGATTGCCGCCACCGCTTTGGTGACCGCGCTCCAGGCCGCCTGGTGCGCTTGAGCGTGCGGGTCAGCCGCCGAACACTGCAAAGCCCAGAGTGTGGCGGTGATGATGGAAGAGGTGAGGATTGATTTGGCGCTTCTCATATTAGTCTCAAAACATCAGAAGTTGAGGCGGTGGTCTTGCTGCAAATCCGCCGGTTACTGCGGGGGATCATGAAGGCACCCAGTCTGTTGGTCAAGGATGTCACTTACTTCAGCGGCGCCCACTTCTGATGCTTGTACCGCTGATAAACCCACTGGAAATCGCGGTTCTTGTTGTTTCCGCCGGCCCAGTAAAAGCTTTCGATGCCCCGGGAGGAATCTCGCGCCGCTTTGATCGTGCTGGCTTCGACCCATTTGTGGCTTTCCGCGTGGCCGTCTGCAAACGAGATGGTGCTGGTGTCGCCGTGGAAAATGGCAAAGGGATCAACCCATCCGGGCGTTCCGACGTTGATCACCCATGTGCCGCGGTTGTAAGAGCGCGGATCCGCCTCTTCGAGCAACACCATGGCCTCGGCCGCGTCCTGGACGTTGCTCAATTTGGTGAAAAACGGCTGCGGCCCGCCGGTCGCGGACGATCCCTCCCAACCGCCGCCATTCATGCCATTGGCTTTGGAATAACTGTCGTAAGCCCAGCCGCGGCCCGGTTTGAGATTCTTGGTTCGGAGATCGCCCGGACAATGGTAGGAGCCGGTCGCCGAGACGTATGGAAACAACGCCCCTTTGCGAATGCCATTTTCCACGTAACGTTGGGCGACGCCGACTCCCTGGCTGGCAGCGATGTCCGTAAACGCGCCGTTGTCGCTGTGCGGTCCCGGCCAGAAGCCGCCGGCCGGATTCCCAACCTGTCCGGGGCCGGGATCGGTATAGAGAATCTTTTCGTCATTGTCGCCGGCATACATGTAGAAGCCGAGGCTGAGCTGTTTTTGATTCGCCAGGCAAGCCGCGCCGGTGGCCTTCAACTTGGAGCGACTCAAGGCGGGGAGCAGCATGCCCGCAAGAATCGCGATGATGGCGATCACCACGAGTAATTCGATCAAAGTGAATCCGGTTTGCGGCGATTGGATGCGGGCGCGCAGTGAAGGAGCAAGGTGTTGGATTTTCATAAGTAAGTAACTTGGTTTGGCGACTTGATGGTCCTTCTTATGCGCGCAACACGTGCCGATTTCAAGCGCGCACTTGTCCGGACTTGTTTTCGTGGGAGGTAACGCAGGCTTTCGAGCCTGGCTTTCGAGCCTGCGGGTTCGCGGAGCTTTCCAGCTCCGTTTCGCGAAATGCGCGGCTGGAGTGGGATGCCAAAAGACAGGCGCTCATTTCAGCGGCGCCCACTTTGGGTGCTTGTAGCGCTGATAAACCCACTGGAAATCCCGGTTCTTGTTGTTGCCCCCGCTCCACCCAAAGCTTTCGCGGCCCCGGGCCGAATCGGTCGCGGCCTTGATGGTGCTCGCTTCGATCCACGTGTGAATATCGGCGTGGCCATCGGCGAACGAGATCGTGCTCGTCCGTCCGTGAAAGATGGCGAACGGATCGATCCACCGCGCCGAAGGCTCGACATCGATCACCCACGTGCCGAGGTTGCGGCCGCGCGGATCGGCTTCCTCCAGAAAGACCATGGCCTCGGCCGCATCCAGGACGACGCTCAGCTTCTTGTAAGGGGTCTGAGCGCCGCCTTGCCAATCGGCGTGGCCGTTCATGCCATTGGCTTTGGAGTAACTGTCGTAAGCCCAGCCAAATCCCGGCCGCAGATTCTTGGTTCGCAAGTCGCCCGGACAATGATACGCGCCGGGCGCGGACACGTAATTGTAGAGCGCGCCTTTCTTGATCCCGTTCTCGACGTTGCGCTGCGCTTCCGTGCGGCTCATGCTTCCGCTGACTTCCCGGAATTGGCCGGCATCCGTGTAGGGGCCAGGCCAGAAACCGCCGCCTGGATTTCCAATTTGCCCCGGACCGGGATCAGTGTAGAGCATCTGCTCTTCGTGATCCCCGGCATACATTACGAAACCGAGGATGAGCTGTTTCTGGTTGCTCAGGCAGGCGGAGCCGGTCGCTTTCATTTTTGCTTTGCTGAGCGCCGGCAGCAACATCCCGGCGAGGATCGCGATGATGGCGATGACAACCAGTAGTTCGATCAAAGTGAACCCGCAGCGAGGAGTTCGGGTGGATTGGTCCGGAAACATAGAATGTAGGGCTCTGTTCGGCTACCCCTGCATATTGCCTGAAAGTCTTTTGAATTCAAGCGCGCGCGCGCAGGGGCCCTTCTCCACGTCGATTCAAGAATCTCGCGGAAAGGAGCGCGGACAGCTTGCCCGCGTGTTCCTGAAAGACGCCCGAACGCTCTTGTGCGCGCAAGCTGCCCGCACTCCTTTTTGAATCAGAGATGCGAATGGAAGGGAGCGGTTAGGAATTCCAGCAACCGTTTTCCCACCGAACGCCGTTTCCAATCCTGGTAGGCCACTTCGCGTGATTGTCGCTTGTCATGCTCAAACAACCGCACTTGCTCGGCGGCAAAGTCGCTCGACAGCACGTTCAGATTCGATTCGTCGTTGAGCCGAAAGGAGCGGCTGTCGAAATTCGCCGAGCCGACCGAGACCCAGAAATCATCGACGATCATCATTTTGCAGTGGTACATCGTCGGCTGGTACTCGTAGATTTTCACGCCGGCTTCGAGCAACGGCCCCCATTTCGACCGCGAAGCATGCCGCACGATCGGCGTGTCCGTCCGCGCGCCGGGCACGATGATTTCCACCGCGACGCCGCGTTTGCGGGCATCCAGCAATTGCTGCGTGGTCAGCGCGCCGGGGACAAAGTACGGCATCGACAACCGGATGCTTTTGCGCGCCGCGGCAATGGAGATCAAATACATCAGGCGCACGCTCTCGGTCCCCTCGCGCGGAGAGCTTTTGATGACTTGCGCGAAGTGATCGCCCACCGGGAGCAAATCGGGGAAATAATCGAGGCCGTCGAGCACGTTGGCCGTCGTCTTCATCCAGTTGTCCATGAAGGCGGCCTGCATTTGGCCGACCGCCGGCCCTTCCAAACGGAAGTGCGTGTCGCGCCAGTGCGCCGGCGAATCGGCGTTGCCGAGCCAGATGTCCGCCACGCCAGCGCCCCCGATGAATCCCACCGTCCCGTCCACTATCAGAAGTTTCCGATGGTCGCGGTGATTGACGCGGGCAAGATTGTACCAGACGAGCGGATTGTATTTCTGCACGTCCACACCGGCGGCCCGCATGCGCCGCAGCAATTCCGAATCGATTCGCCGAGAGCCGACCCAATCCAGCAGCACGTGGACGCGCACGCCGGAGCGGGCGCGTTCCGTCAGCGCATCGGTGAACCGCCGGCCTACTTCGCCGGACCAATAAATGTAGCTTTCGAGATTGATGGTTTTCCTGGCGCTGCGGATGGCTTCAAGCATCGCCGGAAAAATCTGGTCGCCGTTGACCAGACTGGTGACGCGATTGCCGCCGACGATTTCCGGTCCGACCAATTGCCCCATGGACCGTAGAAACTGCGCTTCGTCCACGCCGTATTGCGGCTGGAGTTGATACTGAATGCCGCGTCCGTGGAAATTGGTGCAACCGGTGAGAAGGGCGAGGGTGGCTAGTCCTGGGACAAAGAATTTTCGAATGCGCTGAACCAGCCTGAAGGCTGCGGTCCGCGCAGCCTTCGGCTCATGGCCAGTAAGCAGGTCCGTAAGGAACAGGAGGCTTCCCATGAACCAGGTAGGGCTGCGTTGCCGCGCAGCCGGTCTTCTGTCGATGCAGCGGTGCAGCCCCGCCCTACCAGCCATGGGTTCAGGGGGCGCGCGCATGGTTCAGAAACCAAGGGAGCTTCCCATGAAGCCTTCGCGTCTATTCGCGTTCATCCGCGGTTTTGAGTTTCTGAACTTCCGCGTTCCTGAAGCAGTAGAGCGTCCCGTCGTAGCTCCCGATGTACACCGCGCCGTTGGCAATGGCTGGCGAGCACACGATCTTCCCGCCGATTTGATAGGACCAGACAATTTCCTCCGTCGAAATCACGCCGTCGCCGTCTGGATCTATCTCTGGCACTGCGATCAATCGGCCATCGGCTGTGCCCGCAAAAACCAACCCATCCGCAATCGCAGGGGAACTCATGATGCCGGAACCACCCCGGGTGGGTGTTTCGCAGACCCAGATGGTTTTTCCGGTCTTGGCGTCCAGGCACCTCAGGTTTCCATCACTCCCGCCAAAATACAGTCTTCCCGCGTGGATGGCCGGCGACGAATAGACATAGCGGCGCGTGTCGTAGGCCCAGATCAAATCCGAGTTTCCATGATGATCGTCCGGAACGCCCGCATCGACGCCCTCCGCCGCGCCATCGATGGCCAGCGCGTACAGGCGGTAGGTTCGATTCCCGGCGTTGGCGATCCAATCGCCGCTGTTGGCAATGATCACGCGGTCGTTTTCCTGGTCAATGACCGGGGAAGAATACGTGATATCGTCGATGTCGAATTCCCAGAGGATTCGCCCGCTTTTCTCGTCGAAGCAGTAAAGCCGGCCGCTGCTCTCCCGGCCCGGTTGATTTCCCGTCGCGGCGAAAACCTTGCCTTTGTAAAGAGCGGGAGAAGACGAGAAAGCATGCTGTCCTCGATACGGCGTCCAGGTTTTCCAGAGCACCTCGCCGTTTTGAGCATCGAAGCAATAGAAATACTGGTCGATCGCGCCCAGAAACACTTTGCCGTCTTTGATCGCAGGCGAACCGGGAAGCACGTCGTTCACTCCGCCGGTGCTGGGCCCCACCGTGTAATCCCAGACAATCTCCGTTTTCGCGAGGGTGCCATCCGAATTGGGGTCTTCCACCGGCAGGGCATAGATTTTTCGATCTGCCGCTCCGAAAAAGACCTTGCCGTTCGCGACGGTCGGGGAGGAAAAGATGGCGTAGGAATCCCCGTAATACGTCCAGATCAGATCGCCGTTGTTCGCGTCCAGGCAGTAAACGTTGCCGTTGGAATTGCCCACGTAGAGCCGGTCTTTGACCAAAGACGGCGAGGACCAAAACTCGCGCGCGCCTCGGATTTGCGTGCTCCAGGCCAGGCGCCCCTGGCGTGGGGCCGGGGAAGTCGTCGAACCCGTATTGAGCAAGTCACCCCGGAATTTCGGCCAGGACGTTTCGGCCGGCGGCGGACTTTGGCTCTGGAGGTTGCCCGACCCGATGAGCAAACCGAGCAACGCTGGCAACCAACGCGCCAGGACTGATGGAGGGCAGATAGCGAGCGTCTTTGATCGGTGCATCACGAGTTTTGCAGCGTGGTCCGGAGACCTGAGTTGGTACCGGCTCGCCGCGTAGCGCAGAGTTGGACTCTGCTGTATCGCAGAATTGCATTCTGCGGCGTGGCCGATATGTCGAGTGCCTCGGAACTCATCGGCGCATTGCCGATTGCAAATCGGCGATACAGCAGACGACCAGTCTGCGCTACGAAGAATTCTGTCGCGCGCTCCCCTCCGTCAAGGAGGAAGTTTTCGGCTTGAATCCGCGCGCAGAAGCGGCGATGTTCCGCCTCGCTCGTTTCACACGAAAGACGATGAAAGCTCTCGGTTCTCTCAGCTCTTTCGATTTCAATTGCGCGCTTAGCTCAGTGGTAGAGCACTTCCTTCACACGGAAGGGGCCGCAGGTTCGAACCCTGCAGCGCGCACCATTCCCTGGACGATCTTCCCATGAACCGTCTCCTCGGACCGTGGCCTTTAGGCCGCTTCAACGCTGGACTCCGGAGAGTGCGCGGAAGCAGCCTGAAGGCTGCGGTCCGCACGGTTTTCGGTTCAAGGGCCATGTGCATGGCTTCTGGGCCAAGGCAACTTCCCATGAACCAGACGGTAGGGCGAGCCTGTCCCCAGCGAGCCGAGTCGGACGTGTTCCAAGCGCGTCGAGCGACGCGCCGGGACGGACTCGCCCGACCGAGCGGACTTGCCTTGCGCATCCTGGCGATTCTCGCGATTGTGGCGATGCCGTTCGCCGCGCTGCCCATGCCCGCCTTCGCCGCAGCCACTTCGGATCGCCCCAACCTCCTCTGGCTTTCCAGCGAAGATCACGGTCCGCAAATGGGATGCTACGGGGACACGTTCGCCACAACACCCAGCGTCGATCGCCTGGCTGCCAGGGGTATGATCTACACGCGCGTCTGGTCCTGCGCGCCCGTCTGCGCACCGGCCCGCACCACGATCATCTCCGGACTCTATCCGCCATCGACCGGCAGCGAGCACATGCGCAGCATGGTGTCCTTGCCGCCCAGCATGAAAATGTTCCCGCAGTTTCTGCGCGAAGCCGGCTACTATTGCTCGAACAACGCGAAAGAAGACTACAATCTCGCGAAGCCCGGCAAAGTCTGGGACGACTCCTCCAAGCGCGGCCACTGGCGCAATCGGCCATCCGGTCAGCCGTTCTTCGCCGTCTTCAATTCCGAGAAAAGCCACGAAAGCCGAATCCGCGCGCGCCCTCACAAACAAGTCCACGATCCAGCCAAAGTCCGCGTCCCGGCCTATCATCCGGACACTCCCGAGGTCCGCCAGGACTGGGCGCAGTATTACGATTGCGTGAGTTTGGCCGACGCCGACGCCGGCGAGCGCTTGAAGGAACTCGCGGACGACGGCCTGACGGAGGACACGATTGTTTTCTACTGGGGCGATCACGGCTCCGGCATGCCGCGCAGCAAACGCTGGCCTTACAACTCCGGATTGCACGTCCCGCTGGCGGTTTATTTCCCGGAGAAATTCAGACATCTCGCGCCGCCAGAATACAGGCCCGGCGGCAAATCAGATCGCCTCGTAAGCTTCGTCGATTTCGCGCCCACGATGCTAAGCCTTGCGGGCATCAAGCCTCCGGAGTGGATGCAGGGTTACTCGTTCATGGGGAAGTTCCAGGATCCGCCACGCCCTTGGATGCACGGCTTCCGCGGCCGTATGGACGAGCGCTATGACCTGGTCCGCAGCGTGACCGATGGCCGCTACGTTTATATTCGGAATTACATGCCCCACAAACTCTATGGGCAGCACGTTCAATACATGTTCCAGACCCCGACGACCCGCGTTTGGAAAAGGCTCCACGACGAAGGCAAGTTGACGCCGGCACAAGATGTCTTCTGGAACACCAAAGCACCGGAGGAACTCTACGATCTTCAAAGCGATCCGGATGAAGTCCACAACCTGGCTCGCTCGCCCGGACACGAGAAAGTCTTGGCGCGGCTGCGTGGGGCCCAGCAAAGTCTGGCCCTCAGAATCCGCGACGTGGGCTTCCTGCCTGAAGGTGAAATCCACAGCCGCTCGCGAGGCTCCACGCCGTACGAGATGGGCCACGAAGACGCCAGGTATCCGTTTCAGCGCATTTTCGATACTGCCGACCGCGCATCTCTCTTGAGAACCGAAGACGTTCCCGCCCTCAAACAAGCATTCCGGGACCTGGACAGCGCCGTGCGTTACTGGGCCGCGCTCGGAATGTTGATGCGAGAAAAAGCCGGCGTGGAATCGGCGCGCGCGGAATTGCTCGAAGCACTGAAGGACACCTCGCCGTACGTCCGCGTCGTTGCTGCCGAAGCGCTGGGGCGATTCGGGAGTGAAGCCGATTTGAAACTCGCTTTGGCCACGCTCGCGGAACTGGGACCGATGGACAAAAACGGCGTGTTCGTTTCCGTGGCGGCGTTGAACGCCATCGATGCGCTGGGCCAGAAAGCCTCACCGATCCGGGATCGCCTCAAGGAATTCCCGGCCAAAGGAACCGTCCCCGACGCTCGCTTCGCGCCCTACGTGCCGCGCTTGCTGGAGGATATTCTGGCGGGATTGAAATGACACCCAATGTCGTGTCAGTTTTGGCCAGCGGCATCGCCTTGGACGGAAATCAGGAAAGCCGGAAAAATGCGACACGAGCCGAGCGCCTCGCTCAAACGGCGCATTCGGTTCTGCGCTGCAAACGCCTCCTGGCGTAATCCGAATGCATCGTCATAACTAGGCGGTTTCCTCGGAGCGAGGGGGCGGACCAAGTCAAACCGCTGTTCAAATCCCGCTTGCTCAATTATGGAACGAACGGAATTCAGGAATTCAAAACCGCTCTGGGTCGGTTCGTATTTCGCAAGAACGTTAATCCTGTACTTACTGTGCAGACCGTGGGATTGACGACAGATCGACCGGAGAACCGTAGCGCAGATTTTCAATCTGCGGTATCGCCGATTTGCAATCGGCAGGGCACCGACAAATTCCAGAACCCTCGATTGCGCCAGCGTCTGGCAGAGGTTCTTCGCTTGTTTCGAGGAACGCTGTGATCAGTAAGTCGTCGAATCTGAATCCGTGAAAATGTCTCGTTCGCGTCGCCGCTGCCTCGCTTTGTAGCGTGGAAATTGCTCTCAAATGATGGCAGGTTCGCTGCGGTTGCAGGCACTGCGGGTTTGAGATTCTAAATGAAAACTGGTTTGCGTCTGTTTTGTCTGGTGTTCGCGGCGGCGGTGTTGGGATCGAACCGCGCCGCAGCCGCCACGATGGTTTCCACCCAATCGGCGTGGCGTTACTTCAAGGGCACGCAAGAAGCCTCGGCTCCCATGGACGTCTGGCGCAAAGCGGCCTTTGACGATTCGCGCTGGGCCCTGGGCCCCGCGCCGTTTCATTACGGCGAAAATCTTTCCGGCGGCACGCTCCTCGCCGATATGCAGAACCGATACTCCTCGGTTTTCCTTCGCGCCACGTTCGATGTGGGCAATCCGTCACAAATCCAGGAACTCAACTTGCGCGCGATCTGCGACGACGGCTTCATCGCCTGGATCAACGGCGTGGAGGTGGCGCGCAACAACGTGCCGGCAGGCGAACGCGCCTTCAACAGCTTCGCGACCGCGGCTGTCACGGAGCCAGTCAATTTCACGGTGTATCCGCTGCCGTCGCCAAGCTATCTCGTGCCCGGCCGCAATGCGCTCGCGGTCCAGGTTTTCAACACCTCGCTCACGAGCAGCGATCTGCAATGGGATGGAGAACTGATCTCAGTCGAATCGGACGTGACGCCGCCGCGCATCGCGTCCATCGAACCGGCGCCGGGCATGGTTGAGCGGTTGACCAATGTGGTCGTGACTTTCACCGAGCCGGTGGCTGGGGTCAGCGCGTCCGATTTTTTCCTGGGCGCTCGCGCCGCAACCTCCGTTCAAGGCACGGCGGCGCGCTACACGTTCACGTTCGATCCAACGGATTCCGGCGCCGTGGAATTGCGCTGGGACGCCGACACCTTGATCACGGACCTGGCTTCGCCGCCCAACCGCTTCGATCCGGTCGCCGCCGGCGCCTGGCCCTACGAAATCATCGATCGCACGGCGCCGGCCCTCGCCGAAGCCGCGCCGCGCCCTGGACTGACGGTTCGAAGTTTGACGCAAGTGGAAGTCCGCTTCAGCGAACCGGTCGAAGGCGTCGAAGCTTCGGATTTGCTAGTCAATGGCGTCGCCGCCACGAGAGTGACCGGAGATTCCGCCGGGCCGTATCGTTTCGAGTTTGCGCCGCCGCCCGCCGGTCCGGTTCGGTTTTTCTGGAACGCCGCCCACGGCATTCGCGACTTCGCGAATCCGGCGAATCTTTTCTCCGGCGGGGACTGGTCGGTTACTCTGAATCCGATTTTCGCAACGCCCGGCGTGCGCATCAATGAATTCCTGGCTTCCAACATCGCGTCGAACGGGCTGAAGGATGAGGATGGCGAACTTCAGGATTGGATTGAAATCTACAATCTGAGCACTACCTCGGTGAATCTCGAAGGTTGGTCGCTGACCGACAACCGCGACGATCTGGGCCGCTGGGTTTTTCCGGCGGTCTCGCTCAGCCCGGGGCAATACCTGGTGGTGTTCGCTTCGGGCAAAGATCGCAAGCCCACCTCGGCGGGCGCGAAGTTGCACGCGAATTTCAAGTTGAACCCGTCCGGTGAATACCTGGCGCTCTTGAACCAGGAATCTCCCCGCGTGGCGGTCTCGGAGTTCGCCGCGTCGTTCCCCGAACAGCGCAATGACTATTCGTACGGCTACGACAGCGCCGGCCAGCTCCGATATTTCCGCACGCCGACGCCCGGTGGAGCCAATGGCGCGAGTCCCGTGGAAGGCGTCGTCCCACCGCCGCACCCGAACGTGGGGCGAGGTTGGTTCGATGCGCCGTTCATGTTGGCGATTGCTTCACCGCTGGCCGGCGTAACGTTTCGCTACACGACAGACGGCAGCGAACCGACCGAGTCGAACGGGCAAACCTACTCAGCGCCGATGCGGATTGCATCGACGACGACGCTGCGTGTGGCGGCGTTCAAACCGAACATGCTCCCATCCGCGGTCACCACGCACACGTATCTGTTTGCGGACGACGTGCTCCGCCAACCCGCGGCTCCCGCGGGTTATCCCACGACATGGGGCACGCATAACACAGGTTTTCCAAACCGGATCGTGCCGGCGGATTATGAAATGGACCCGGAAATCATGAATAATCCGGCGTACAGCGTCCTTATCAAAGACGCGCTACTCGCCTTGCCGGTGATGTCGATCGTGGCGCAGCGGGACGATTTGTTCAGCTCCGCCGACGGGATTTACACGCATCCGCTCAGCCGGGGACCCTCCTGGGAGCGGCCTTGCTCGGTCGAGTTCATCCCGAACGACGGCTCGCGCGGATTTCAACGCAGCGCCGGCGTGCAGATTCAGGGCAACGCGGCGCGCGAGCCACAGAAGCAGCCGAAGCATCCGCTGCGGCTGGTGTTCAAGGGCGATTACGGCCCGACGCGGCTCGACTTCCCGATTTTTCCGGATTCGCCAATCCGAAGTTTCGACACGCTGGTGCTGCGGGCGGATTTCAATTTTTCCTGGCTGCATTGGGATCCCAACCAGCGTTTGCGCGGCCAGCGCACGCGCGATTCCTGGACGAAAGACACGATACGCGCGATGGGCGGCCTGGCGAGCCACAACCGTTACGTCCATTTGTTCATCAACGGCCTTTACTGGGGCATTTATGATCCGAGCGAAAGGCCGGACGGCGCCTTCGCGGCTTCCTACCTGGGCGGGGAAAAGGAACATTACGACGTCGTGAACGAAGGCGCGGTGGTCGATGGCAGCATGAGCGCTTACAACGCGATGCTCGCGATCTCGAATCTAAGTGATCCGGCCGCCTACGCGCGCATGCAGCAGTATCTCGATCTCCCGCAGTTCCTCGATTACATGCTGCTGCACTTTTACATCGGCCATCAGGACTGGGGGCAAAACAAGAACTGGTACACGATTCGGCCCAAGGATGCGCGCCACGGCTTCGCTTACGTGCCCTGGGACGGCGAAAACATTCTCGACAATCCCACTTACAACCGAGTCTCAAACGCGGACACCCCCTCGGGCCTGCACACGAAGCTCGTCGGCAACGCGGAATATCGACTCGCCTTCGCGGACCGCGTCCAGAAACACTTTTTCAACGGCGGAGCGCTCACCCCTGCGGCGGTGGCGGAACGATGGCGAAACCGGGCGCGCCAGGTTGAATTGCCCATCGTCGCGGAATCAGCGCGCTGGGGCGATTACCGCCGCGATGTGCATCCGTATCAGAGCGGGCCTTATTTCCTTTACACGCGGGACAACCAGTGGCGCGCGGAGCAAAACCGCCTGCTCTCCCAGTATTTCCCGCAACGCACGGCCACGGTGCTGGCCCAACTCCGGACCGCCGACCTTTATCCGGCCGTGGCCGCGCCGGGTCTCAGCCCGTTCGGCGGACGCGTCCCGCGCGGCGCCACCGTGACTTTGAGCGCAGTGGATGGGACGATTTATTTCACGACCGACGAAACCGATCCGCGCGTGCCGGTCACGGGCGCGGTGGCAGCCTCGGCGATCGCTTACGCGGCGCCGATTCCGTTGAACAAAAGCGTTCGGATCAAAGCGCGCGTGCTGCGGCAAGGCGTTTGGAGCGCGTTGACGGAAGCGGAGTTTCTCGCGGACGAAATCGGGACTCCGCTGCGGATCACTGAAATCATGTATCATCCGATTGGCGGCGACGCCTTTGAATTCATCGAAATCCAGAATCGCGGAAGCGTGGCCCTTGACGTCACGGGATTTTCCTTCACGGGTGTTGAGTTTGTGTTTCCGCACCGGAGCGTTCTGAATCCAGGCCAGGCCGCCGTGCTGGCTTCGTCATTGAGTTCGGCTTCGTTCGCGGCGCGTTATCCGGGCGCTGTCGTCACCGGGTACTTCGATGGCGCGCTGAGCAATGGAGGCGAGCGAATCGAATTGCGCGATCGCGAAGGGCGCACGGTGACGGCCGTGACTTACCGGGACGACGGCGCGTGGCCGGCCCCTGCGGACGGCGAGGGGTTCTCCCTCGAAGTCATCGATCCCGACGGCGATCCGGACGATCCGGTGAATTGGTTCGCAAGCAACGCGGCCAACGGCTCGCCCGGACGGCTCAGCGCGCCGCCGGCCCTGAGTTCGGTGCGGCTCAGCGAAATCTCGGCGCAAGCGGAAGCTCAAGCCTCGGCCGGCACCCAGAGCGTGGATTGGATCGAACTCGCCAATGCAACTGCGGCTCCGGCGTCGATTGGAGGCTGGACCGTAACTGATCACAGCGAAGCGTCCTTTGTTTTTCCGGCGGGCACCGTGATTCCGCCCAAGGGCTTTCTGCTCGTCTGGTGCGATGGCCTAACGAACGCGCCGGGACTGCACGCTCCGTTCAAACTGGACCAGGATGGAGAAAGCGTCGTGCTTTACGATGCTTCGCGCCGGCGGGTGGACGCGGTGACGTTCGGTTCACAGACGCCGGCGTTCACCATCAGCCGCGTCGGCTTGACGGCGTCCTGGAATCTGTCCACGCCAACGCCAGGGGCCGCAAACGTCGCGGCCGAACTGGCGCCTTCGACCAATCTCAAGATCAACGAATGGCTCGCGAATCCGCGTCCCGGAGCCGACGACTGGCTTGAGGTGTACAATCCCGATCCGACGCGCCCGGCGGCGTTGAAGGGTCTGGTTCTGCAAACAGAGAACGCGCTGCATCGAATCCAATCGCTGGCCTCGATTGCGCCGCGAGGTTTTATCCGGCTCTACGCGGACGAGCGAGCGGGCGCAAATCATGTGGGGTTCAAGCTCTCGGCCGCCGGCGGCTTCATCGCGTTGCTCGACACGGCAGGCAACGAAATCGACCGCGTCAGTTATGGCGCGCAGAGCGAGGGCGTTTCCGAAGGCCGCCTTCCCGACGGCAGCGCGTCCTTCGTTTCTTTCGCGGGCGCGGCAAGCCCGGGCCAAAGCAACGCCCTCATGGGCCGGCAAGGCGTCGTGCTCAACGAAATCCTCGCCTCCAGCGCGAACGGCGCGGGTTGGGTGGAGTTGTTCAACTCCCAAGCTGGCACCATTGATCTTTCAGGCTTTGAAATCAGCCTGGAACCGGGCGGCGGAAAATCCTGGACCTTTCCCACCGGGTCGCGCATCGGCGCTTCGGAATTTCTCGTGATCGGATTTGATCCGGCGCGTCCGGTGTCCGCGAGCCTGGAGCCGCAATTGCAGAGTGGGCGAGGCTTGAGCGCACGTGGCGGGGGCGTGTATCTGCGCGACTCGGCAGGCCGCGTGGCCGATGGCCTTGAATTCGGCATGCAGAGCAGCGGCTTCTCGATCGGGCGCAGCGGCAGTGCCTGGCGTCTTTTGTCCGTGCAGACTCCGGGAACAATCAATGCCGCCCCGGCCGAACTGGGTTCTGCGCACGCTTTGCGAATCAATGAGTGGCTGGCTTCCTCTGCGAGCGGCGAGGATTGGTTTGAGCTGTTCAATACCGATATGAAACCTGTCGCGCTGGCCGGACTCTGGTTGACGGATGATCCGTCGCTGGCCGGCAAAACCAAATTTCAGGTGGCGCCGTTGGGTTTTGTGGCCGCGGGCGGATGGGCGGTGTGGCAGGCCGACGGCGCACCAACCAAAGGATCGGATCACGTCAATTTCAACCTCGACCCGCTGGGCGAAGCGCTGCGGATTTACTCGGCAGAGGGAATCCTGATCGACGCCGTCGATTTTGGATTTCAGCAACCTGGCCTTTCCGAAGGCCGCCTCACGGATGGCGGCGCCGAGATCGGGCCGCTGCGATCCGGACCAACTTTCAGCGCGTCCAACACGGCGCCGGCGCCAAACCGTGACTCCGACGGAGACGGTTTGCCGGATGATTGGGAAATAGCCAACGGGACGAATCCGTCCGGCCGTGATGCCGACGCGGATCCGGACCGGGACGGCCTGACGAATCTGCAGGAATTCCTGTCCGGAACGAATCCCGCCGATCCGAACAGCGCGCTGAAAATCCTCCGCGTGAACCTCGCCGGATCCGTGGTCTTGGAATTTCAAGCCATCTCGAAGCGCACGTACACCGTCCAGTGCAAGCACTCAATGATCGACGCCACATGGAGCAAACTCGCAGACGTGCAGGCGGAAGCCGCCACGCGTGTCGAAACCGTGCGCGACTCGTCCTCAGGCATGACCGCTCGTTTCTATCGAATCATCACACCCGCGCAACCGTAGGTAAGCGTAGGGCAGGCTTCCAGCCCGCCTCTTTTGGACGACTCGAAGGAATTTACGGCTTATCGTTTGAGACGATAGAATTTTTGAGTTCCAGACAGCGGCACAGTTAACGGGCTCGCTCCTGTTACATCCGCGTAAGGTCCAGCCACGCCGTCCGCAGCTTGCAGCGTTCCGCCGCCGGTCCAGGTGAGCACGATGCTATTCCCCTGGCGAACGACCGGACTGAACTTGGGCGGCTCGGCAGGTTTGGGCGGCAACTCAGCGCCGATCTTGTAGGCGACAAAATCAAGGTCCAACGCCCAACTCTCTGCCGTCCGGCTTCCGCCGATGGCAAGATAGCTAATCCCGCCGAAATCACTTCCGTTGCCGGCCGTCACGATGTGCGTGGTCGGTTGCGTGGAACCATCGACGAACACTTGGACCGAGTAATTTCCGACGCCGGTCGTGTCCGCTTTGATCACGATCCAGAACTCGTGCCATTCCGTAGGGTCCAGCTCCACGCCGCGCAATTCGCCCGGGCTGTCAAAGTTGACCGCCGCCACGATGTCTGTGCCATTCAAACGGTTCATCGTCAGGCCGGAAAAATTCGCTTTCGTGCCGGTTGGGCTCCCGCCGAAAGTGTCGTTGGGCACAGTCAATGCGAAAGCAACCGCGCCGTTCGCCGCTTGTTTGACCGTGATATTCCCTTTGCCGCCATCGCTGACCAGATAGCCATCACCGCCTTCGGGATAAGGCTTTTCGCCAGACTCTGACTGGCCATCGGCATAAATCTTGTCCAAAGGGGCCGTCGTTTTCTTGGGGGTCGGGATGCGAGCGCGAAAGCTGATTGTAATGCCGTCGTCAAGGATGGTGTCGGGGGCCCCTTCGGCGGTCATGTCGTGGCCGAAGAAGAGCTTTCGGTTGCTGGG
>VHCZ01000132.1 GCA_016871535.1 Verrucomicrobiota bacterium | reverse complement strand
GAATTTTGCCTGGGGCTGCGTTGCTCCTCGGTCACAGCCCCACTGGCGGGGGATGCTCGCTCGTCGCGCCTTGCCCCAGGCCAAATTGGGCGCAACGAACGTGAGCGTATTTACGAAACGGACCACTTAGAGAACCCCGGCTTGAAGCGTCGAACCGCGCCGCGTAGATTCTGTTCATGAGCAATTCAAACACAGCAGCGCTCCCGCTTGAAGTAGGCCAGATCGGCAGCTTCGAGGCGCGCATGCTGCGAAAATTCCGCTCCGCCGTGGACGACTGGAACGAGGTTTGTTCCGCTCTCGGTCCTTGGGAAGCCCAGCACCTCACGAGAGAAGAACCCGGACCGGCCAAAGAGCAACATCGAGTTTGGGTGGTGGAATTGATTTCCTGGGGCCAGCTTCTCCAGAGAGTGACCACGCATTCGGCCTTTCCGGACCACGAGCTTGCGGCCCGCCTTGATGCCCGGTTGCGTCACCTTCAAGACAAACTTGCCCTTTGGCATCATGACATGAACGCTGCGAAGGAAGAACGTATCGTGCGAACGGCTTTTGCGTGAACCCGGCACTGGAAAGGCTCCTCGCGGCGTTGGCCGCGCGACAATGCTTCTCCACAAGACTTCCCAAACGCGGATGCCGAGGTGGAGCGGCTGTTGGGGCCGATATTGGCACGCCTTTCCCCGACGGGACGCGCTGAGTTCTTGCGTGCGCTACAAAGTCGATATCGCGCTTACCTCAAAGCCACGCAAGGTCCACCAACATTGCCGCCTTCCGCTTGATTGAACCTCGGAGGTGATTCATATGATGAAACGACGAACGTTCGGGAAATGGCTGGGCGGAATCACGATGGGCGCCACGCTCCCTGTCGCCGACTCGGTGCGCGCTCAAACACCCCCGCGCAAGAACTTGTTGATGCACGTCGGCGGCGACTACCACAGCGTCGCCGGCCAAGATGGCATCACGTCCAGGGAAAATCTCGAATACAACCTCCGCCACGGCGTGAAGCATCTTACGGCGTCGGTGAGGAAACGGCCGCAGGGCGGCGGTTGGGATCCGGAAGAACTTGCGAGGATGAAGGAGAATTGCGATCGCCTCGGCGTGGTCTTCGAGGCCATCCGCATGGACTCCGACTATATCACGTTGCCCGAAGGCGCAGATCGCGATCATGAGATCGAAACCATCCTCGGCAATATCAGGAAGGCCGCCGACGTCGGCGTGAAGATCATCACGTATCATTGGACGGTGATTCCGATCCGCCGCAACGCGCGCACGCCAGGCCGGGGCGGATCGACTTACGCGGCCTTCAAACTCGAGGACGATTGGAAAAGCTTGCCCACCGGGAAATCAGGACGCGTCAGTTCAGCGGAATATTGGAGACGCATCACGTATTTCCTCCAGAACGTCATCCCGGCGGCGAAACAACTCGACGTGAAAATGGCCTGCCACCCGTACGATCCGCCCGGACTTCCGTTCGGTTACCAGGGCGCGGACAACTGGGATTCGCCGGCGATCTTCGAGGCGATCCAGCGTTACGAAGCGATCGTGGATAGCCCGCACAACGGATTTCAATTGTGCCTGGGCACCACCGCCGAAGGCCTGGAAAATCCGCAGGCGGACATTCTCCCCATTGTCGAATACCTGGGCCGGCGTGACAAAATCCACCAGATTCACATGCGCAACATTCGCGGCGGCTTGCACCACTTCGAGGAGGTTTATCCTGACGAAGGCGTGCTGGATTTGTTCGCCATCATGCGCGTGCTGCGCGACACCCAATTCGCCGGCGCGATTTGTCCCGACCACATGCCGCGTCATGCGGACGATCCGGGCGGCCTCCAGGCGTTTGCTTTTGGCTACGGCTACATCAAAGCCTTGATCCAGGCCGTGAATTCTGAAGCGTGAACTGATGCACTTGTGCTCAAGGCCGTGAACTATGCAGCAGCCGTGGGGAGCACACGCGCCCTCGCGTGTCCCGACCGGCGCCCTCGCCGGTCGGATCCTCGGAGAGACCTTCTTCTCAAAGATCGTTTTTTCAGACTGAAGACTGTGGTCGGCGAGGGCGCCGACCACAGCACGCGGGGCGCGTGCGCTCCCCAATCGCATTAAATTACTTGGAAAGAGATGACTTATGGCCCGTGAAACATTTCAGATCGGCGATCTTACGGCGGTGATTGGCGATAACGAAGCTTACGAAGGCCACCGGGCAGGCTACAACGGCGTCCATCGCCTGACCCACCGCACCAATCCCAAATCCCTCTTCACCATCACAGGCTTAAACTTCGAGCACATTTTCGATGGCGATCACGATTTGCGGGGTGACGTCAAAGTCACGTTCGAGCCGCGCAACGCGCCGATGACCTTCAAAAGGATTTCCGAGAGCGAGGCGGAGCTTTACCAGGCGCCGACGCCGACCTTTCATCTCGAAAGCTGGACGCGCTTCAAGCTGGTCGCCCCGCACTACATCGACTTCACCTTTCGCTGCAAGCCGCACCAGCACGTCTTCACGCACGGCTACATCGGGCTGTTCTGGGCGAGCTACATCGATGCCCCGGAAAACAAGTCCATTTACTTCCGCGACGACAAAGGCTGGGTGCAGTTGTGCACGCAGACGCACAACGACGAGAGCACGGTCTTGCACCTGGCGGACAAGACCCAACTCCAATTCATGCCGAATACACGGCCGATGCTCTACAAAAGCGTGTCGCCGCTGCGGTTCAGTGACCCGCTCTACTACGGTCTCTTCGGCTCTCATCAATACATCCTCATGTTCGATCGGACGGAGGGAATCCGCTTCTCCCATTCGCCGAGCGGCGGAGGGCCGCCGTCTGCCCCGCAACCTGCCTGGGACTGGCAGTTCATCATCCCCGAATACGAAGTGGCCAAAGAATACGGCTACCGCGCCCGGGCAATCTATCGCGAGCGATGCTCGCGGGAGGAGGTTCTGGAGGAGTTCAAGAATTGGCGAGCGATGCTCGAGAAATGACTTCAGCACGCACGCTGCTTTCCGCACCTCTGTTGAAGTTCCCCTCCCGGAGCGGCGAAGGGGTGGGTTGGTGCATGGGAAGTTGCCCTCGTCTCAAATCTGACCGCCCACGAACCGCGCATCGGTAGGGCGAGTCCGTCCCCGCGCGACGTGCGTGAATACGTCCGACTCGGCTCGCTGGGGACAGGCTCGCCCTACCCTGCGGTTCATGGAAGAACGATCAGGCCCACGACACACCAAACACACGAATTGGGAGCGTGTTGCCGACGCCGTTCTCCTCAACACTGGGTGAGCACTCTGGCTTTCAGCGGTTCTCCTTTTCGTGTCATTGGCGCGTTTCGTGGGCTGAACTCCCTACACGCGGACTTCACCCAAAGACTCGTCGAGGATTCGCACCGCTTCATCGACGTCTCCTTTGGAGATATTCAGCATCGGGGCCAGGCGGATGACGTTGCCGTGGAGGCCGCCCTTTCCGATGAGCAATCCGTGCGCGCGTGCCCGCTCCATCAACTGCGCTGTCGCTTCCGGCGCGGGCTCCTTCGTCTTGCGGTCCTTCACCAGTTCGAGCGCTTGCATCAATCCCATTCCCCGGACGTCACCGATCAACGGATAGCGCTCCTTCAACTCATCGAGCTTTCCCCTGAAATACGCGCCCACAGTGTGCGCGTTCTCTCTGAGGTTCTCTTCCTCGATCAATTCAATGGTGGCTCGCGCTGCCACCGAGGTGACCGGGTTTCCGCCGAATGTCGAAATGGTCAATCCTTGAAACGAGTCGGCGATTTCAGGCGTCGTCACGGTCAGGCCGACGGGCACGCCGTTGGCCAGGCCTTTCGCGCTGGTCAGAATGTCCGGCGTCACTTCCCAATGCTCGATCCCAAACCAGTTTTTCCCCGTGCGCCCCCACGCCGTTTGCACCTCGTCAGCGATAAACAGGCCGCCGTAATTCTTGATGATCTTGAAAACGATTTTGAAATACTCCGGCGGCGGCGTGATGAACCCGCCGACGCCCTGAATCGGCTCGGCGATGAACGCGGCAATCGAACCGCTGGTGCCCGTCTGAATCAGATTTTCGACGTCGCCCGCGCAGGCCACGCCGCAATCCGGATAAGTCAAGTGCAGTGGGCAACGATAACAGTAGGGATTGACCGCATGGGAAACTCCCACGCTGACCACCCCGGCCTTGCGCCACGGCGCCTGCGCGGTCACGGCTTTCGCGAGCGATGAACCTCCGGAGTAGCCGTGGCGCAGGGCCACGACGTCGAACCTCCCGGTGGCCATGCGGGCGATCAGGATCGCGGCTTCGTTGGCTTCCGTCCCCGAATTTGTGAAGAAACTCTTTTCGAGTTTCCCGGGTGTGATCTGCGCGATTTTCTCGGCCAGCGCGACGATCTGCTCGTTCGGATAAAGAGTCGAAGTGTGTTGAAGGCGGTCAACCTGTTCCTTGATCTGACCCGTAATCTTCGGATGACAGTGGCCCACCGAGACGGTGAGGATGCCTCCAAAGAAGTCCAGGTAACGGCGTCCTTCAACGTCCCAGAGATATTGCATGTGCCCGCGATCGGCCACGAGCGGCTGCTGGTAAAAGTTCGCGACGGCAGGCCAGAGATACTCCTTGTGACGACGCACCACGTCGTCGCTGCGGTTTCCGCCTGGATTTGCCTGGCTCCTCACACCCATTCGCCGTTTTGGCTACTTCACTTGCTTCACCGCCAAGGCGAAGCCGGAGATTTGATTGGTCACCACTTGAATGGCTTTGGTCTCGGCACCGAGACGCACGGCGATGCGGTCGGCCGGTTGGCGGGTCTCAATGATTTCGTTGCCTGAGAGCACCACAGCCTCGGTCGCACCCTGGACGTCGATAGCCACGCCGTTGGTCGAGCCGCTATCGACAATCCGGTTGTTCTCGATGCGATTGCGATGGCCGGCGAAGCTCTTGTCCTTTTCGTCGCGAAAGAGCACGCCGACCTGGCGGCTCTGTAGAATCGCATTGCGCAAACGATAAGTCCCTGGCAACACACGCACGGTTCCACCGCCCAACCGGGCCACGTAATCGACCGCCGCCTGCAACGCGCGAGCGTTCGTGCCGACCAGATCCGCTTGGCCTGGCCCGACTGTGATGGTGAGGCGTTGCGACCAGTCCGGTTCAATCGCGGTGTCACCGGAGGTGGCTCGGGGAGTCGAAACGACGGGCCGGTCTGCCGCCTGCGCAATGGCCCAAGTGGCAATTGCGGAACATAGCCAAGCGGCGGCGAAACGGGCTGGGCCTTTGAACGGGGAGGCATCTTTCTTTTCCATGATGCACTGAAGATATGGCAGGCGCAGAACGTGCGGCAACATAAAGCCGTTGTCAAATTCTGTGTCAACAGCCAGAAGAAAGTCCGGACAGGTGGAATGTCCAGCCACAGCGAGGACTGTAACAAGCAAATGTCGGAAGGCCACGTGGGTCTGCTTGGCCTGCGGGCGCCTGGCTATGACGAATTCAGCCGCGTTCTGGGGAAAAATTAGAACCTTTGCACGCTGCAACGCTGCCGCTCTCGGCTTGACCCTCCTTCGCGGAAGCTCCTATTGTCACGGGCTAACAGTTCAGGCGATTCGTGATTCCTAAAGCGAAAAAAGCAAGTTCACCCGCCGGCTCGCGGAAAGGCGCCAGGGACAGGGTGAAAATCTCACGGCTCTGGATGGCTCGCCTCGCGATTCCGGGGGTTGTTTTTATCGGAGTGGTGCTGGGTGGGTCGTGGTGGTTTAGGCGCGAGCCTTCGCGAGCGCCGGGCCCCAGCAAAGAACATAACGTCACACCAGCCGCAGAACCGATTAAACTTGGGCCCAGCGGCGTGCAGGGGGGAGCGGCTTCGAGGCCGGAGGTGGAGGCGACAGCCCTAAAGCAGGAGGCTGTGGCCGTAGCGGGACAGGTGGCCGAGGCGTATCCGAACGATGCCCTGGCGTACGCTCTGTTGGGTTCAGCGTATTACAACACCGGCCGATCAGAGGCAGCGGCCAAGCATTTGCAGAAGTGCCTTGAATTGCGCCCCGACCGAGTGGAGGCCTACGAAATTCTGGCGCGAGTGGCGTACGAAAAGGGAGATCTCGAGGAAACCGTCCGGCTTTGCCAGGAAGCGCTGAAGCGAGGCCCAGTGACCGGAGATGTTCTGAATCGTTTGGGTCGGGCTCAGATGGATTTGGGCCGGACCGAAGAGGCCGTGCGCACTCTCCAACAAGCTGTCGGGCTGCCAGAACTGGCTAGTGAAAGCTGTTACTTGTTCGGGCAAGCCCATATGCAGTCCGGCAACTTTGCCCAGGCGAAGGAGGGCTTTCGGCGGTCGATTGAGTTGATGCCAAACCACACTCAGGCATATTTTGGACTCTATACCGCATGTTTGAGGTTGGGGCAAAACGAGGAAGCGGCACGGTATCGCGAGCAATTCGTGAAATTGGAGGCCGTTGATCGCAAAGACCTGACCGACCGAAGTGCCCAGGAGGACACGCTGAACGGTCTGCAGATGGTCCGCGAAACTGTGGCCCGAACTCTGTTCGGCGCGGCCCAGATTCATCACGTTCACGAACATCACGAAAAGGCGGCCGGCCTTTTTCGCAGGTCAGCAGTCCTCGACCCTGACAATCCCATGTACCGGGCCGCCCTGGAGGCGTTTTACGTGAAGCGCAACGAACTTGCCGCAGGGGCAGAGGTTTTCCACCAACTTGTGATTGAGCAGCCTCGAAACAGCTTGAATCATTTTTTCTTGGGCCGGCTTCAGGGCCGGCTTGAAGAGTTCGATGCGGCGGAAAGGTCCTATCAGAAGGTCAAGGAACTGACCCCCGATTGGAGCGAGGGCTATCGTGCCTTGGCTGAACTTTATTTGCGCGCCAATCGCAAGACGGTCGAGGCGCAGTCGCTGGCTCGGAAGGCCATCGAATTTGAGCCGAGCGGCTCCAATTACTATATCCTGGCGGTGGCCTGCTGGAGAAACAACGACCGACCTGGCGCCCTGGAAGCCGTGAAGAAGGCTCTGGCCCTGAGCCCTGACGAAACAACGTACCAGCAACTCTTCCAGCAGCTCCAATCGACCCCGTAGGATGAGCGTGGCGCGCCACACCGCGTATCCCAGTTGCTTATTGGCGAGCTGGTCAATTCCGGGATTGCTGTTCATCTCCCGTCTCACCGCCGCCGAGTCGAGCAGCCCGATCCAACTCAGAGACGCCAGCCAGCAAACCGGCATCCACTTTATTCATACCGATGGCAGTTCTGGGCGGCGCTACATCGTTGAAACGGTTGCCTCGGGGTTGGCAACTTTCGATTATGACAATGATGGGAGGATCGACATTCTTTTCCTGAATGGAGCGCCTTTGCCAGGCTCGCCCGCCATGCGGACCCCGCCGCGAAATGCCCTTTACCGGAACGAGGGCGGATGGAAGTTCGCGGATGTGACGCGGGCGTCCGGCTTGGTCGATACCAATTATCATCTGGGGGTGTGCGTCGGCGACTATAACAACGATGGTTACTCAGATATCTACTTGAACAATTTTGGGCCGAACACTCTCTATCGGAACAACGGCAACGGGACCTTTACTGACGTGACGCGAGAGGTCGGTGTGGCGGTAGGAAACCGCGTTGGCGCCGGAGCCTGCTTTCTGGATATGGATGGTGACGGGGATCTGGACTTGTTCGTGGCCAACTACGTGGGCTTTACTTTTGAGAACCACAGAATCTCCCACATGAACGGCTTTCCTGCGTACGTCGGCCCCTTGCATTACCCGGCAACTAGCAATGTGCTCTTTCGCAACAATGGCGATGGGACTTTCACCGACGTCAGTATGGGTTCCGGCATCGCTTCACTGCTGGGGGCCGGGATGGGAGTGATTGCTGCCGACATTGACAATGACGGGGATACGGATGTCATCGTGGGAAACGACTTGCGTCCCAATTTTGTCCTGCAGAATGACGGCACCGGGAAGTTCAAGGAGGTCGGCGCCGCTTTGGGATTGGCCTACGATTCCTTTGGAAATGTCCAAGGCTCGATGGGTGTGGAATGCGCCGATTGGAACAATGACGGCTGGCTGGATGTTTATATCACGCCGTACCAGCGCCAACTGGCGACCCTGTACGAGAATCGCAAGGGGGCTTATTTCGATGACGTTGCCCGGCAGACCGGGGCGGCCGCCGGCACCTATCCGCACGTCAAATGGGGCATCGGTATGATCGACTTGGACAATGATGGCCATCGGGATCTCTTCATCGCCTGCGGCCATCTGATTGATAATGTGGAGCAGTTCGACAGTACGACCAGTTACAACGCCCGAAATATCGTTCTGCGGAACACGGCTCAAGGAAGGTTCGTGAATGTATCGGAGCTTTGCGGCGATGGTTTACTCCCCAAGCTCAGCAGTCGCGGGGCGGCGTTCGATGACCTCGATAATGATGGCGATCTTGACGTGGTTATCCTGAATTCGCGGCGCGAACCAACTATCCTCAGAAACGACTCCAGCAAAACCAATCACTGGATTCAGATCCAACTCCGCGGCACGAAATCCAACCGCGATGGCATCGGCGCTCGGGTGACGGTCACGGCCGGCGACCTGAGCCAGATTGACGAAGTCCACAGCGGACGCAGTTACCAGAGTGACTTTGGAAAACGGCTGCATTTTGGCCTGGGCCAGCGCGGCGCAATTGAGCAAATCCGTGTGAAGTGGATTGGCGGCGGCGTGGATACGGTCCGCAACATTGGCGTGGACCGTCTGATCACCCTCGTGGAAGGTCGCGGCCTCGAGACCCCGCCTGCGCCAGCTCAACTGCCATGAACAACAGCGTTAGCCGTAACTTCTCAGATGAGGCGGGGAGCGCACGCGCCCTCCCGTGCAGTGGTCGGCGCCCTCGCCGACCACATGGGCGCACCCGAACAGGTCACCGTTCAGTGATTGATCGACGCTCTCGTTTCGACCGGCGAGGCGCCGGTCGAAACACGCGAGGGCGCGTGTGCTCCCCTATACCAACTGCCTACTTACGGCTTCGTCTCAACTTGCTCGTGTTTCTTTTGTTCGCCCCTCTGCTCCGTGCGGCGGAAACCCCGTCGCCGATCCAACTCGAGGACGTGACACTACAGAGCGGAATCAAATTCGTTCATACCGATGGGAGTTCGGGGCGCCGCTACATCGTGGAGAGTGTCGCGTCTGGCTTGGCGACTTTCGACTATAACGGTGATGGCAAGATCGACATACTTATTCTGAACGGAGCGCCCCTGCCGGGCTCGCCACCCACCACACCACCACCGCGAAATGCCTTTTACCGCAACGACGGAGGGTGGAGGTTCACGGATGTGACGATGGCGGCGGGGCTCGCCGATACCAGTTACCATTTGGGAGTATGCGTCGGCGATTATGACAACGACGGCGATCCGGATATCTACTTGAACAATTTCGGACCGAACATTCTTTACCGGAACAATGGAGATGGAACATTCACCGATGTCACGGCTGCCGCCGGGGTTGCAAACGGCTACAAGGTTGGCGCAGGCGCGTGTTTTTTGGACATCGACGGAGATGGCGATTTGGATCTCTACGTGGCGGATTATTGCGACTTCACGATAGCAAAGCATCAGGCGCGCAGTATCAATGGCCACCCCGCTTACGCGGGCCCCATGATTTACGGACCGGTTCCGGCCACGCTCTTCCGCAGCAACGGAGACGGCACGTTCACCGACATCAGCCGCGAATCTGGCATTGCGGCACACGCGGGCACGGGCATGGGAGTCGTCTGCGCCGACTACGACGATGATGGCGACACCGACATCATTGTTGGCAACGATGGCATGGGCAATTTTGTGTGGCGGAACGACGGCAAGGGTCATTTCGAGGAAGTCGGTCTTTTCACGGGGCTGGCTTACGACGCTAACGGAGTTGGTCTCGGCACCATGGGAGTGGAATGTGGGGATTACGACAATGACGGCAAACTTGATTTCTATATGACTTCCTACCAGAAGCAGTGGGCTATCCTCTACCGCAACGAAGGTGGAGGACTATTTTCGGACGTCACTCACAGGACAGGGGCCGGAACTGGCACTTACAATCAGGTGACTTGGGGGATCGGCATGGTGGATTTGGATAACAACGGTCACCGCGACCTTTTGATCGCGTGCGGGCATCTCCAGGACAACATCCAACACTGGGATGACACCACCAGCTACGAGGCCCGAAGCATTCTGCTGCAGAACACCGGCCAGGGGAAGTTCGTTGACATCTCCGCTCGCTCCGGGAACGGTTTGGCCCTAAAACGCAGCAGCCGCGGCGCTGCCTTTGACGATCTCGACAATGACGGGCGGATTGACGTCGTCATCCTCAACTCACGACGGGAACCCACTATTCTTCGGAACAACAGCCCAAGTCGAAACCACTGGGTTCAAATCCGGCCGCATGGAACGCGCAGCAACCGGGATGGCGTCGGCGCGCGCATCAAGATGGTGGCTGGCGACCTGACGCTTGTTGCCGAAGTTCATAGCGGCCGAGGGTACCAAAGCCATTATGGGACGTATCCGCATTTCGGCTTGGGTCAAAGAACCCGGATCGATCGCATCGAGATTCGTTGGGTCGGCGGTGGTACCAATGTCGTCGAGGGGTTGGATGTGGATCGTTTGATCCCAATTTCCGAGGACAAGCTCCGCCAGTGACCCAGGCTCTTCCAAAGGACAAAAAAAAGACCGGAGTTGCCTCCGGTCTCTTTGTGAACCGATAATTTCCCTAGGATCTCATGGCCGCAGCCGATAGAACCTCGCAACGCCACTGGGGGTGATTATCCCTACAGCCGACGCAGCAGGTACCGTGGTCCACGGTCCGGTCACAGAATCGGCCTGTTCGAGCGTCCCGGCTCCAACCCATCCGATCTGCAGCCTGTTGTTCGGCAATCTGCCGATTCCCGTGAACATCGGCACGGTTAACGCCGGTCCCGTCGGCGCGAAGGCCACCTTGATCTGCGGCAACCCAGCCGCTTTGATCAGGACGTAATCCACTTCAAGGTGTCCCAAGCCGTTGCCGCTTCCATCGACGCTCGAACCAGTAATGCCAGCGAAGCCTCTCCGGAGCGGTTTCGGAATCGCTGAATCACGCCATGTCAACTGCCAATTCGCAGGCTCAGGCGTGACTCCATCCGCCACCCACACTTTCCCAAACAGCGAATTGGTCTTGTCGGCCATAGGATCCAGGCGCATGCGCAGCCAGTACCAGGTGTTGTTCGACCAGCCGGGCGTGGTTTGAGGCGGCACGTTGGTCCTCAGTCCAGCGGGCCCCCACGCACGCAGGTCATCCAGGAACTTGAATTGGCGCCCGGGCACGTTGTCTTGAGTGCTGCTACGGAAGTGCAGGTTCAAGCCTTGGCTGTTGGTCCCCACGCCAGCGGCAATACCGCCTCGCGGATAATCGTGGTTGTCCTGAAAGGCCGCGACTCGAATCCGTGCGAGCACCTCATGCACGTCGTTGCTGTATCCAGGCTTCGTGTACAACAGGTGGTTCGGATCGCCTATGCTGGTGCTCACGTAAAGGATTCCGGCAGCCTGTTCGTAGCGGTCTCCAGCCGGTCCAAAGGCCTTCCAGTCCGGATCTCGCGTAGCGCCGGTGAAGTCATCCTGGAAACCATTGACTGCCTGACCGAACTCAGCGGGAAGTACCGCGGCAGCGACGGTGCCGAAGTATTCGATTTCATTGATTTGATGCAAGTTCGCTGGCGTGTCGTAGGCGATATAACGGATGAAGTAGTAAGGCTTGGACGCAGCAGGCAGGGTGAACTTGACCACCTGGTTGCGAGCCGTCCAAGGAGTGAGCGTACCGACGTAAATATCGCTGTAAGTGATCCCGTCATTGGATCCTTGAATCGCCCAGTCCGTCGGATCACGGCCGGGGGTGTCATTGCCGCTAGCAATGGTGAAATGAGTGAGGCTGGTGGGCCCACGGAACTGAACCGCGACCCAGACCGGCTTGCCAGGGATCGGATCATCGCAGCACCATTTGTCGTTGCCGCCGCCGACCTTGTGATCGAAGATGTTGAAGGCATTTTCCCCACCTTCGAAGTCGGGTTCGTGGCTGGAGGTGATTCCGGCCCAATCCCAAGTAGGGCTTTTAGCACCGCCAAGCGCGTCCAGTCCATTTCCGTCAGGATCGGTCAGGGGACTTCCCAGAAGAGCGGAGGCGCCTACGCCGAGTATGTCAATTTTGGCTACCACCGGTGGGGTTAGAGGAGGCGGAGTTGTCACACCAGGTATCGTGCTGATCGGCGTCCCGGTTCCCCCATTGTACAGTGCGGAGACCTCATCTTGCGTGAGGACCCTGTTCCAGAGGGCGACGTCATCAATGCCTCCTTTCCACTGGCGGTTCAGCGCTCCGGGATTCTCACCGATGTAAAGGTTGGAAGTGCCTGCGGCGAGGACCGCTTTGGCGGTATTAACGCTGCGGATAACTCCATCGACATAGAGCGCAGTGCCGAATTTGGCTCCCGACGCGTCGGTGACCGCTACGAAGTGATGCCAGCCATTGGTGATGGCGGGAACGTCATCGACGCCCTCGCCCACTCCACCGGCGTAGGCGATGTTGTTCCCCGCACCTCGCCGAGCGATGCGGTAGTTTGTGCCCTCACCTTTGGCGATGAGTGCTTGCCATTGTTTGTCGAAGGTATCGACCCTGAACCAACCAGCGATGGACAAACTGCTGTTTGCAAACCGGAGGGAATTCGAACTCCCAGTGATCTCCACGAAATTAGTCCCGGTGAGTTTGATCGACTTTCCAAATCCGGTTTTGCCATCTTCGTAAGTCAGCAGAGTAGTCCCGCGAGGCGTGCCATGGGCTGACTTGACCGAATCCAAGAGATGCCCATCAAAATTCCAGTAGGAAACGAGACCGTTTGGAATGGTGCTCACCCCGGTCACCGCGGGAGCGGTCGGGAAGAACATCGCCACCCGGTTGGTAGTTACGTCCGCACCAGAGACGCGCAGATGGAAATTGGCGCCACCATGCACGCTGGGATCCTTGCTGCCCGAATGATTGAGATTCGCCCCCGTTCCGTCGCTGGTCCAATCTCCATTGAAGAACGTGATTTCGATCGGGTAAAGGCCCGCCGCAGTAAAGACCACATTCGTATCCACGGTTGCATCGCCGTGGCCGCTGTCGTTGTTGATGACGTCGATGCCTGCAATCGTAATCCGAGAACCGTCATCGGAGGTCGTACCCAGGTTCACCTTGCCAGGAGCGGCGACATTGATGTAACCGCTAAAACGAAATGCCCCATCATCCAGATCATTGGTAGCCGCGGTACTTCCGACAAACGAACTGGCATCAGCTCCCAGCCAGTTCGTCACATGAGTCAGGTCGTTCCCGCGATAGACCAATTTCGAGGCCTGGAATGTGCCGGTGGGCGGCCCAAAGCTCCTGATTTGGCGGTCGATCCGGTTGGTGGGATTCGTAGCGCCATCGGTCGGGATGGACCAGGGCCGTCGTTTCCAATACTCGCCTTGGAGTCGGCCACCACCGCGGGTTTGCGGAGGAGCCACGGCGAGGTTTCCAGGCACATAAACGACCGGGGCTGCCGGATAGAGCAACCTCGCCGCGCTGGCGGTCGTCACATCGGCGCCAGCAACACGCAGGTGGAGATTGGCGCCTCCATGCACGGCTGGATCGGTGCTGCCAGAGTGATTGAGTTTGGCGCCTGTTCCGTCGCTGGTCCAGTCCCCGTTGAAGAAGGTGATTTCGATCGGATAGAGTCCCGCCGCGGAGAAAACCACATTCGTATCCCTGGTGACATCGCCGTGGCTGCCGTCGTTATTGATGACGTCAATGCCGGCAATAGTAATTCGAGATCCATCGTCAGAGGTCGTGCCCAAATTGATACGCCCCGCATTGGTGACATTGATGTAGCCTCTGAAACGAAAAGCTCCATCGTCAAGATTATTGGTTTTTCCGACGAACGAACTGGCGTCTGCACCCAGCCAATTCGTCACATGCGTAAGGTCATTCCCGCGATAGACAAACCTGGAGGCCCGGAAAGTCCCATCGGGCGGGCCAAATCCGTTGATCAGATTGTCGATGCGGTTGGCCGGATTGGCGGCGCCATCCGTAGGAATGGAAACGGGAGGACGCTTCCAGTATTCACCGTTGAGAGTCCCGCCCGCAGACGTGAGCGGAGGACTCGCGGCGAGCCTTCCAGGAACATACACGACGGGCGCAGCGGAGTAGAACAACCTCGACGCGACAGCCGGTGTGACGTTTGTGCCAGCAACGCGCAGATGGAAATTGGCGCCACCATGCACACTGGGATTCCTGCTGCCCGAGTGATTCAGATTTGCCCCCGTTCCGTCGCTCGTCCAATCTCCGTTGAAGAAGGTGATTTCGATCGGGTAAAGGCCCGCCGCGGAGAAGACCACGTTCGTATCCACAGTGGCATCGCCGTGCCCACTGTCGTTATTAATGACATCAATACCGCCAATCGTGATCCGGGAGCCGTCATCGGAAGTCGTCCCGAGGCGGACGGTGCTCGCGTTGGTGATATTAATGAAGCCGCTCAAGCGGATCGCGCCATCGTCCAGGTTATTGACCGACCCGACAAACGATTTGGCGTCCGCCCCCAGCCAAGTGTCGATAAGGGTAAGGTCATTGCCCCGATAATGGAAGCTGGTGGCGGTAAATGTCCCGTTCGGCGTGCCAAAGCCATTGATTTGGTTGTCGATGCGGTTGGTGGAACTGGTCGCGCCATCCGTGGGAATGGAATTGACCGGGCGTCTCCAGTACTCGCCTTTCAGGTTGCCGCCAGCGGTCGTAAGTGGCGCATTTACGGAGAGGGTTGCAGGGATGTTCACTTGGGCCAACGCGACGGTTCCCCCAGCAGTCAAAGTGACCAGGCCGGTCTTTTCCGCGTTCTTGCCGTGAACGATCGAGTGCACGCCAAAGCCGCTCCAGCCTCTCTGGCCGGGCGTGTCTTTGTCGCCGTCGTTGATGCACAGGCCTATCCCCAGCTTCATGCCTTCTTTGAACTCGGTCAGTTCCAAAGCGGACGCCGGAAACTTGAGTTCGTAAGTGGTGGTCACGCCCGTGCGCGAAATCGCGACGTCTGCGCCTCCGGGACCCTTCTCGTTGCTGACCACGATTTCGGCGGTCGCGCCTTCCTCACCGTTCAAGCCATAATTGTAGAGGTGTGAGGGAGCTCCAGTGCGTTCGCCGGTGGCGAAAGCGATTTGCAATGAATCGCCATTCCAACCGCTGTTGGAGTTTTGGTGATAATCATCGGTGACCACGACCCCGATGTGGAGCGCGTCCTTTTCCCAGGCCATGGAGACGACGCTGGTGTGATCCTCCGGGCCGCTCCAGACGCTGTCGGTCGCGACCGTGGCAGCGCCGCTCAAGGTCTCAAAAAGCACCACCTTGCCGCCAGTCGCTTTCGGGATTTCAAACGGCACCGGCCCAATAAACGGACGGTTCGCCCAATCGGACAAATCGCCGTCCACCACGTTGAATCCTTGCGTGACAGGCGGCGCGTCAAAGGTGAGCGCGGGCTGCGCCTTGGCGGCCACGAGCGTGACCAAGCCCGCACGATCCGCACTTTTGCCATGAACAATGGAATGGACGCCCCAACCGCTCCAACCTTTCTGTCCCGGCGTCTGTTCGTCGCCGTCATTGACGCACAGCCCGATGCCGATTTTCATTTTGGCTTCGAACTTCGACAACCCCAGCGCGCTGGCCGGGAACTTGATTTCGTAGGTGGTGGTCTTCCTGGCCGCGTTTCGAACAATGCCGGCGATCTCACCGCCGGGACCTTTTTCGTTGTTGATCACCACATTGCCCAAAGCCCCGTCGGTCCCATCGAGACCGAAGTTGTAGAGGTGCGTGACCGTGTCTCGCGCTGAATTCGCAAAGAGAAGCTGCAACGCGTCGCCATTCCAGCCGCTGTTGGAGTTCTGGTGGTAATCGTCGGTCACGATGACGCCGACATAGAAATTATTCGCATCCCAGGCGAAGGAAAACCGAGTCGTTTGATCCTGCGCGCCGTCCCAGACGCTGTCCGTGGCGACGCTGCTGGTGCCGCTGAGGGTCTCGAAATAAACCAACTTGCCGCCGCCGGTCTTCGGAATTTCAAAAGGAACCGGGCCGCGAAACTCCTTCCCGACCCAATCAGCCATGTTGCCGTCCGCCGTGATGTAATTGGCCGGCTCGGCATTGAATTCGAGGGGTGGGGCTTTGGTGACGGGCGGGTCGCCCGGCGCCAGAGTGACGAGTCCGGTTTGCGCGCCCGTTTTGCCATGCACGATCGAGTGGACGCCCCAACCGCTCCACCCTTTTTGTCCCGGAGTTTCGAGATCGCCATCATTGGCGCAAAGGCCGACGCCGATCTTCATTCCCGCCTCGAATTTGGCAACCTCCAGGGAACTGGCCGGGAACCTGAATTCGTAGATGGTTTTCTTGGCTGCGGTATTCCTGACAATGGCCGCTTGCGCTCCGCCCGGTCCTTTTTCTTCGTTGATGACAATTTCGCCGAGCGCTTCGTCTGTCCCTCCCAGGCCGTAATTGTAGAGGTGTGAGGGAGCTCCAGTGCGTTCGCCGGTGGCGAAAGCGATTTGCAGTGAATCGCCATTCCAACCGCTGTTGGAGTTTTGGTGATAATCGTCGGTTACGACCATGCCGATATAAAGGTTGGCTTCGTCCCACGTAATCGCCCAGGCAGTCGAATGATCCTCCGGGCCGGTCCAAACG
>VHCZ01000131.1 GCA_016871535.1 Verrucomicrobiota bacterium | reverse complement strand
TGCAAAGCTGACGCGACGTTTCCTTGCCGGCGCCGAATGTTGCCCAAAAGACAAAGCCCCTCTACGTGGCGTGAATCGGCTTTCAAAACCTCCTGACAAAACGCCTCGGCCTCCGCCAGTTTCCCACTCTGAAACGAAGCCGTTGCCTTCGCCAGCGCGGCGTCAGTGATCGGACTTGCGGCCACGGCTTACTTTAATGCGACTTCACCGCACACATGAACCTCCAGACCCAGCGCCGCGAGCGCGGCGGCTTTGATGCGGCACGCGCGGTGCGCTTGCTTCTCGCTCGGCGCATAGACGACCTGGATGTGATTGGACTTATGCCGCGCCATCATCTGGTCGCGCGTGATGCCTTTGAGGACAGCGTGCATGATCGGCCATTGCGGCGTGGTCTCGCGCCAGCGGCGTTCCGTCTCCTTCTGAGGCAGCGCCAGGACCTTCGCCACGCCCAGATCGCAATGAAGCCGCCCATCCATGACGAACACGCGGCTCCAGACAATGTGCCCCGGTTCGGAAATCCCTTTGACGGTGCCGCCACCGAGGCGGAAATACATCGGCGGCTGGCGTTCGCTGCTGGCCCCTTTGTATCCTCCAACAAAATGCGCCGGCGGCGCGGCGCCGGAAATGAGAAAAACCCAGACGTAATCGTCGATGCCGTCGCCTTTGTAGTGTTGTCCCCACCGCAGATCGTGCAGCGTGTTCTCCGGAGCAAATCCCAATTCCCGCCAAAGCCGATACGTGACCAACCCATCCAGCCCGGCACATTCATCGACTTCGTTGAAGTGCGGAACGGCTTCCCCTGCAAACAAGGTTCGGCCAGTCCTGACGCTACGCACCGGCGGCCGGTCCACGTTGTTCAACAGCCCTTCAACCAGATCGCTGGCCGGCGCGAGATCCTTCAAGCCTTGCTGATATTGGATGCCAATTGTGGCGCACCCAAACTCGTCCGCGAGCCGGACGGCTGCGACGTACATTTTGCACTGCTGCAAGATTTGCTTCTCGGTCAATTCAGTCGCTTCGTCCTGGCCCAGCACAAACTTCATCCCCTTCTTGCTCAGCCAGGCATAAACCGCCTCCGCCTCGGCGCCGGGCACGAGTTGCATGGCGGCGAAGAGCGCGGACTGGCTCAGGCGTTCTTTGAACACGCCGGTGGGATTCAAAAGTTCATCGGGAATGATCGCGTTGTGCATCCCCATGCAGCCTTCGTCGAAGACGCCCATAATGGCCTTGCCACGCCGGAACTCGCGCGCGAAGTCTCTGCCCAGTTGTTCATCAGCCAGAGGCAACTTCAGCACCGCCAGATCCCGAACGTGGCTTTGATCGTGCGTGACCACGCCTTCGTTCAGCCACTGCCGCAGGCCTTGCTTGAAATAGTGATCCGAGAAATCCTCGCTCCAGAGCGTGCTGTATTTCACGCCCATCTTGGTCAGTGAACCGTTCAGGTTCAGCAAGCCGACCAATCCCGGCCACGTGCCGCTCCAGTTGGCCACGGTCAGAATCGGGCCGCGATGCGTGTAAAGTCCGGGCAGGACGTGCTGGCTGTATTGCCAGACGGATTCGGCGACGATGAGCGGCGCGTCGGGATCGACCGACCGAAACACCGCCAGCCCCATCTTCTGCGAATCGATGAAGCCATGCTTCTTCTCCCGATCGAACGGGTGGGCGCGCACGGCGGACCAGCCTTCGGCGCGCAAGGCGTTGGAGAGGGCGGACTCCATCTTCGCTTGTGCGGGCCAACACTTTTGATTGGCGGACAAACGCAGGTCGCCATTGGCCACCAGACAGGCCTGGCGTGCTTTGAGGAGAGGAGATTTCTTCATGCTGGACTTTTCGCAAAAGCTATCTGGAGCCTCGGCGCGTTCAAACGCAAAATGAACGGGAAAGGCCCTTCAGGGTGCTGCCGAGATCCGAGGCGTTTTAGTTCGTCGGCAGTTAGGACATTTCGTTCAGTCTCCCGGAGGGAGATTTGATAATAGCCCGGCAGTTCACTGCCGGGTTTACATTTGCGGTTGCGCAAGTCCCGAAGACGGCTGAATCCGTCCATGTCCTATGACTGGAAAAGCAATTCTTGGGGGAGGTCCGGATCGCCAAGGGAAAAAATGCGCTGGGCGGCATCGTTCAACGCCAGACGCGTGGCCTGGAACTGCTCCGCCAGGGTCGCCAGGACCGGCCCCAGGGCGTAGCGTTCGGCGAGCCGATGATCGCTCGCAGCCCGGAAATGCGTTTGGCCAAGGGTTTCATAGTATTTCATGCCCGGCCCGCCGCGCGACTCCGCGCGGTGGCGGATGTGTTCCGGAAAGACACCCGACCAGAAAAGCGAATGATTGCCGATGTGAGTGCGGATGTAAAAGCTCGTCCGCTCGTCCGCCGATTCCAGGGCGGCGATCATTTCAAACAAGTAATGAACCGGCTCAGCCCGGCCCCGCACCACGCAGCGCGTCCGTTCGAGCCGGGAGAATTCGCAAAGCACCTCCGCCACGTAATCTGCCACGGTGCGGCGCTCGATGCCCGTCCGCCGCAAAACCCGCCGAACGATCACGTAGAAATAGAGATGATCCGAGACCCGCAAACAGCCGGGGTACTCCGTCACGGCGCGAAACAAAGATTCGTCGTCCAAAATGGCGTCGCGGCTGTCGTCATCCGCGAGCAGGCTGACCAGATTTTGGGCATCGGTCGCTTTTTTGCCCAGCGTTGAGACGAGGAAGTCGATGTCGGCGGGAGTGAACTGAATTCTGCAGTTGGCTTGAATTACTTTCATAATTCGTGGCTTTGACGCCGTGCGCGGACGACCTGAGCGCTCAGTTGCTTGCTCTGTTAGCAAGCCCGTTCTCTCAATGTCAAATCAAAGCAGGTTGAGTTCCAGTTTGTGGAGTGAGACTGGACAATTTGGGCCGCCGCATCGAACCTAGTCCTGTGACACGGAATTATCGATACATGCGCGGCCAGGAATTTTTCGGGCGGACGAGGCGTGAGCGACGAGCATACCCGCCAGCGGTCTGTAAGGAGCGAGCAACGAAGTCAGCGCGAAAAAGGCCGTCCGCCCGGAGGGTTGCGCCACGTTTGGCCTGGGGCGTCGTTGCTCCTCAGTCACAGAGCGCTGACGGCTATGCTCCTTCGTCGCGCCTCGTCCCATGCCAAATGCGGCGCAACACATGTATCGATAATTCCATGTCACAGGACTAGAGCGTGCAAGCGACTGGCAATGAAACCGAGTCCGCCTCCATCTCCGCCCGCTCGGAGCGTCAAGCGATGGATTGGAGCCTGGTTCTGGCGAGCCAGGATATTCCCACCCGCATCGAGCGCGCGTCGGATCGCGAATGGTGGCTCCTGGTTGCGCCGGGCGACTATGAGCGCGCGCTCGATTCGATTCGCCAGTACCGGCTGGAAAACCGCGGCTGGCGCTGGCGCAAGGAGGTTCTGGGCTACGATCTCACCTTGCACTGGGGCGGCGTTGTGTGGTGCGGGCTGCTCGCGGTGATCTATGACTGGAGTCAGGCAAGATTTCCCCTGCTTCATTCTGCGTGGGTTCTGAACAGCGCCGCGTTTTCCGCCGGCGAATGGTGGCGAATTTTCACCGCGCAGTTTTTGCACGGCGATCTCGTTCACCTCCTTTCCAATGTCACCACCGGCTGTTTGCTTTTCGGCCTCGCTTTCGGACGATATGGGCCGGGGTGCGGACTGCTGGCGGCCTGGCTCGCCGGCGCCGCGGGAAATATCGCCGGACTCCTGATTCATTTGAAACCATACGAAGGTTTGGGGGCGTCTGGCATGGTGATGGGCGCATTGGGTTTGATTTCCGTGCCGGGATTCGTTTTCGGAAAAACGAATCGGTTCAACGTTCGCCACTGGTTGAAAGGGTTGTTTGCCGGGCTGCTGCTGTTTGTTTTACTGGGATTGAATCCATCGAGCGACGTGGCGGCGCACGTGGGCGGGTTCGGGGCCGGCGTGGGGCTCGGAGCTTTGCTGAATCTTTTGCCGGCCGATGGGCGGCGCGCCCGGAGGTTTCAGGGAGGCTGTTGGATCGTGCTGGCGGCGCTGCTGACCGCGGCGATTGGAGCGTCGTTCTCATCCAGGTAAGGCTTCAAGGCGTGCATTTCAACTCGTTCTCCGATCCAACCGATCCAAGTTTTTACGGAACTGTTGCGCCCCCATGTCGATTAGGCTAGAAGTCTCCATGCTCTCGTCCGCGAGAATCGCTCGAAGGCACTCCCCGCAGCCGCACTCGGCCGCACGCGATGTCGTCGCGCTCCTCTGTCGCACGCCCGCCTCCCTTGTAGCGCGGACTATCAGTCTGCTGTATCGCGGAATTGCATTCCGCAGGCTCTGGAATCGTTCGAACGCGCAGGAACTTGGCAAAGCGCTGCTGATTGGAAATCGGCGATACCGCGCAACGCGGCGGAGCCGCAACCAAACTTCTTGGACTGCGGCGGGAAGCGAAGCGCCACACCGCTTTGGTCGCCATGGCTGGCCGTGCCAAAGCGGTGTCGCCGCTACGCTCTGCCACCGCAGTCCAAAATCGTCGCAAGCTGCGACGATTTCGAGCGATACTGAGAGACTGCGAGTCTGCGCTCCATTGAGCCGATTTTGCCTCGCTGGCTGCGCGTGGATGTGCCTCGCGTTCACTCTGCTCTCAAGTCTCGCGACACAAGCCGACGAATTGTCGGACGCCCAGAAGCTTTTTCTGAAGGGCGATTACGCCGAGTGCATCCGGTCGGCCACGGCGGCGATGAAAGAGCGGTTCACGCGAGAGGAATGGCCGATTCTGCTGACGCGCGCGCAGCTTGAATTGGGGCGTTACCGGGAGGCCCTGGCCACCGTCACGAACGCGTTGACCCGCCATTCCCGCAGCATCCCGGTGCGGCTTCTGGCCCGCGAAGTTTTCCTGCAAAACGGACGGACCGATGACGCGAGGGACACACTCCAGGAGATCAACGAACTCGCCGGCGCCAGGCGTTTGAACTACCCCGACGCCGCCAGCTTCGTCGCCCTCGGCAAGGCCGCGTTGTTGCTGGGCGCCGACGCGCGGCTCGTGTTGGAGAATTTCTTCAACCAGGCCAAAAAGGCCGACCCGGAATTTCGCGACACCTATCTCGCCATCGGCCAGCTCGCCCTGGAGAAATACGACTACGCTCTGGCGTCGCAGACGTTTCAGGAAGGGCTCAAGAAGTTTCATTCCGATCCAGACCTTTTCTACGGGCTGGCCCGGGCGTTTACGACCGGGGAACGGACCAACCTGATCGAGAACCTGGACAAAGCGCTTCAGCACAATCCGCGGCACACGCCGAGTTTGCTGCTCGTGGCCGATCATCAGATCGACGCGGAGGATTACACCGAGGCGGAGAAGACGCTGGAGAAAGTTCTCGCCGTAAACCCGGTTCACCCGGACGCATGGGCGTATCGCGCAGTTCTGGCGCACCTGCGCAGTGATCCGGAAGGAGAAGCCAAAGCGCGGCAGACCGCGCTGAGATTCTGGAAAACCAACCCGCGCGTTCCGTATCTGATCGGTCAGAAGCTCGCGCAGAAATACCGGTTCACCGAAGGCTCCGGCTACCAGCGCCAGGTGGCGCAGTGGGACCCGGACTACATGCCGGCCAAGATCCAGCTTGCTCAGGATTTGCTCCGGCTCGGCAAGGATGAAGAAGGTTGGAGATTGGCCGAGGAAGTCCACAAGAAGGACGCTTACGACGTCGTGGCTTACAACCTTGTGACGCTGCGGGAGACCCTGTCCAGTTTCCGGTTCCTGACCAATCAGGACTTCGCCGTCCGCATGGCGCCGCACGAGGCGGAGACGTACGGAAACCAGGTCGTCGAACTCCTGGGCGAGGCGAAGGCCGCGCTTTGCCAGAAGTACGCATTCGAGGCTCCGAAACCCACCATGGTGGAAATTTTCCCGGAGCAAAAGGACTTCGCCGTTCGGACGTTCATGATGCCGGGAGGCGAGGGTTACCTGGGAGTTTGCTTCGGCAATGTGATCACCGCCAACAGCCCGGCGTCGCAAACCGCGAACCCGTCCAACTGGAAGGCGATGCTCTGGCACGAGTTCTGTCACGTCGTGACGCTGGGATTGACCAAAAACAAAATGCCGCGGTGGCTGAGCGAAGGCATTTCGGTGTTCGAGGAGAAGCGGGCCAATCCCACATGGGGCCAGACCATGATTCCGCGTTACCGCGAAATGATCATGAAAGGCGAGCTGACTCCGGTGCGCGATCTGAGCGCCGCCTTTCTCACCCCCAAGACCTCGTTCCACTTGCAGTTTGCCTATTACCAATCCTCCCTCGTGGTCGAGTTCCTGGTAGAACGCTTTGGTTTCGACGCGCTCAAGGGCATTCTCAAGGACCTGGGCGAAGGCAAAGAGATCAACGCCGCAATCGAAGCGCGGACCGCGGCGATGTCGAAGATCGAATCCGAATTCGAAGCCTTTGCCAGACGGAAGGCCGAGGAATTAGGTCCTGAACTGGAATGGAAGCGGCCCGAAGGCCAGGCGACCCGATCCCGCGGCGACGCAGCGCTCGAAATCATTCCCCATGACGGAGACGACAAGTGGATGGAGAAACATCCGCGGAATTATTGGGTGCTTCAGCTCAAAGCGAAACGGCTCATCCAGCAGAAAAAATGGAAAGAAGCCAAGGCCCCGCTGAAAACCTTGATCGAGAACTATCCGGATCAGATCGGGCAGGACAGCGCGTATTTGATGCTCGCGGCGGCGCATCGCGGCCTCAACGAAACCAACCTGGAACGGCAGGCGCTCTCCCGGGCCGCCGCGTTGGACGCCGACGCGATTGATGCGTTTCTGCGGTTGATGGAATTGGCGAGTGGGACGAGGGATTGGCCGGAAGTCGCCGCCAATGCGGAACGGTTCCTGGCGGTGAATCCGCTCGTGCCGGCGCCCTATCGGTTTTTGGGCCGCGCGCTGGAAGAAATGGGCCGCCCGCAGCGAGCGATCGAGGCTTATCGAATTCTGCTGAAGCTCGACCCGCCCGACCCTGCGGATGTTCACTTTCGCCTGGCCAAGATGCTCCAGGCAGCCGGGGATCGTTCCGCGAAACGCCATGTCTTGAAAGCGCTGGAAGAAGCGCCCAGGTTTTTGGAGGCGCACAAATTTCTGTTGGCCATCACGCAGGAAAAATCGCCCGCAACCTCGCCGCCACCGGCCGAAGCCCCTCCTGCCAAGCCGTAACGATTCAACGTGAAGCGACAATCGCCCTCACCCCGGCCCTCTCCCCCAGGGAGAGGGAGAGACTTGTCTGCGCCAGTGTTCGGTCACCGATCAGTGACATTTTTTCAATGTGGGAAATCGGCGTTCCCTCTCCTGGGGGAGAGGGTTAGGGTGAGGGCGATTCACCCAGTCCACTGAATAGACACGGCCAAGCCATGAGAAAACTTCGGTCCCTTCGCTTTATCGCGCCCGTCGCCTGCCTGCTGATTGCGACCATCGCGTTCGCGCAACGAAGCCGAGGGCGAGCGGCGTCCGTGGACCGCGGCGATTTGCCGCATTGGGAGATGGATACGCACTTCGCGAAGGACGTTTTCACTTTCGTTCGAATCAAGTACCCGTCCGACCGCGGCGGGTGGGGTTGGGAGAAGTGGACGGTCGATTACCCGGACAGCGATTTGAATTTTTCCTATCGCTTGCAGCAACTGACCTCGCTAAAGGTCCATCCCGAAGGGAAGATTCTCGAGCTGACCGACAAAGAATTGTTCGACTACCCCTGGATCTACATCGTCGAACCCGGCGACATGGATTTGACGGATGAGGAGGTGGCGTCGCTGCGGCGCTATTTGCTGAACGGAGGCTTCCTCATGGTGGATGATTTCTGGGGCGAGCGCGAGTGGGACAACTTCTATCGCAACATCAAGCGGGTCTTTCCGGATCGCGAGCCGGTGGACTTGCCGACGGATCATCCGATCTTCAGTTGCGTGTTCCCGCTTAAGCTGACCAGGAACCAGCTTCAGGTTCCGGCCATCAATCGTGGGTACTACAGCCAGTTCGATGGCGTCACGTGGGAACGTTCGGATGCGCGGGAGGTTCACTTCCGCGCCCTCTTTGACGACAAAGGCCGGATGATGGCCATGATTTGCCATAACACCGACAACGGCGATGGCTGGGAGCGGGAAGGGGAGAATGAATATTACTTCCGGGAATTCTCGGAAAAAAAAGCCTACCCCCTGGGCATCAACATCGTCTTTTACGCTATGACGCACTGAACAGCGTAGGACAGGCTTCCAGCCTGTCCCAATGGACTTAAATCGCCAGACAGCAGGAGAAACAACATCGTGGAAAACGTCATTGATTCATACCGGACGGAAAAAGAAGCAGTCGAGCAGATCATCGCGAGCCGCAGCAAAATCGACCGCGAGCTTTCCAAGGTCATCGTGGGCCAGAAGGAAGTCGTCGAACAATTGCTCATCGCGCTCGTTTCCGGCGGACATTGTTTGATTACCGGGGCGCCGGGGCTGGCCAAGACCCTTTTGATCAAATCCATCTCGCAGGTTTTCCACCTCAAATTTCAGCGCATTCAATTCACGCCCGATCTCATGCCGGCGGACATCACAGGCACGGAGATTCTTCAGGACACAGGCGACGGCAGACGCATGACTTTCGTGAACGGCCCGATCTTCGCCAACATGATCCTGGCCGACGAAATCAACCGCACGCCGCCCAAAACCCAGGCCGCGCTGCTCGAAGCGATGCAGGAGCACCAGGTGACCGCCGCAGGCGTCCGGCATCCGTTGCCGGAGCCGTTCTTCGTTCTGGCCACGCAAAATCCGATCGAGATGGAAGGCACGTATCCGCTGCCCGAAGCCCAACTCGACCGGTTCATGTTCAATGTGGTCATCGATTACTTGCCCGAGGACCAGGAGGTCGATGTCGTGGCGCAGACCACGGCGCGCCAACCGGAGCCGATTGCCGCGCTGTTCACCGCCGCGGACGTGCTTCGCTTTCAAGAAACGGTTCGCAAGGTTCCCATCGCGGAAGACGTGATCCGTTTTGCCGTGCGGCTGGCCTCGGCGTCGCGCCCCCGCCAGAAAGGAACGCCGGACTTCATCAACGAATGGGTGAGCTGGGGCGCGGGATTGCGCGCAGCGCAATATCTGGTGCTGGGAGGCAAAGCCCGCGCGCTCCTTCACGGAAAATCCCACGTCCGTTTCGAGGAAATTCAGGCGCTGGCGCACGCGACCTTGCGGCACCGTATCCTGATCAACTACCGCGCGGAAGCGGAAGGCATCACCGTCAAGGGCGTGATCGACCGCCTGCTCGAATCCGTCAAGCCCGGCCTGCCAGCCAAGGTTTAGCGGCCATCGCTGGACTGCCTGCACCCCTCTGATCTTGAATGCCGCGCGCGGACTGCGCATTGTCTCGGCACACGATTCCAACTATGAAGCACTGGATACTGCTGACTGCGCTCTTCGGCTTGGGCACTCCTTCGATGAGAACTGAACCCGCGCCCGCCGCAGCTCGCCCCACACTGGCCGAGCGTTTGGGATTTCAAGCCTCAGACAAGATTTTGATCATTAACGGCGATGACGTGGGCATGAGCCACGCCGCCAATGCCGCCACGATCGATTCGCTGGAAAACGGGCTGATGACCTGCGCCACCATCATGATGCCCTGCCCGTGGGTTCCGGAAATCGCGGCCTACGCGCGGGCGCATCCTCAGGCAGACTTCGGGCTTCATCTGACGCACACCAGCGAATGGAAAAAGTATCGCTGGGGACCCGTGGCGAATCGAAATGACGTGCGGGGCCTGCTCGATCCTGAAGGTTATCTCTGGCCCGCCATCAAGGACGTCTACCAGCACGCCTCGCCGCGCCAGGCGGAAATCGAGGCCCGCGCGCAGATCCAAAAAGCTCTGGCCATGGGTATCGATGTCACGCACCTCGATTCCCACATGGGCGCGCTGCAATACGACCTCCGCTACTACAGAGTTTATCGGAAACTCGCCCGCGAGTTCGACTTGCCGATTCGCATGGCTTCACAAGAGATGTTGGAAGCGGCGGGCGCCGGCCATTTGCGCGGCGAACTCGAACGCGACGGCATCGTCTGTCCCGATTACCTGATTCACGGCCAGCGCAAGCCCGGCGAACCGATCACGGATTATTGGAAACGCATGTTGAACAACCTCAAGCCGGGGGTCACCGAGCTTTACATCCACGCCGCGCTGCCGGCCGACGAAATGAAAGAGATCACGGGATCCTGGGAAGACCGGGCGACGGAGTATCGTTTGTTCACGCGTGATCCGGAGATTCGCCGATTCCTCGAAACCCAGAAGGTCAAGCGGATCGGTTACCGCGCCCTGCGGGATTTGCAGCGGAAGAAGCGAAACAAATCCTAACCAAAGAAATTCGAGGATTTGATTCAACCACGGATGGACACGGATTCACACGGATAAGGCTGAGACTTCTTGATCGTGTTTATCTGGGCGCATCCGTGGTTGGAAAATTCGACGAACAAATTTCAAAATCCGAAAATCAGAATCTAAAATGGCCAACGGGGGCGCAAATCAATCGTTGAGCAACGGGTTAGACGGCGCTCCCTTTCCCCTCACCCTGCCCTCTCCCCCAGGAGAGGGTTCGTGGCCGCCGTCTCCGTCTGGTCGGCGCGTGCCGGCATGTTCGCGTGTGGCCACGAATGCTCCCTCTCCCCAAGGGAGAGGGCTGGGGTGAGGGGAACGGGCCGACGAACTGACTGCAGACTATGGCTGCTCGGCTCGCGGGAAAATTGCACGGCCTTATCGGCCTGCTGCTGGTCGCGGTCTTCTGGCCCCTGAACTGGTTCCTGCCGGGCTTCCGCACCGCCTATTTGTTCCTCCCGCTCTGGCTCGGTTACATCCTGTTCGTGGATGCGCTCGTTTTCACCCGCCGCGGGACTTCGCTCTACACGCGATCGCGCTCGGAGTTCTGGGGCCTCTTCGTGATCTCCGCGCCGGCCTGGTGGTTGTTTGAAGTCATCAACTGGCGAACAAAAAACTGGGAATACCTCGGTGGCGAAACTTTGAGCGGCTTCGAGTACTTTCTCCTTTCCAGCATCTCGTTTTCGACGGTCATGCCCGCAGTGTTCGAGACCGCGGAACTGGCGCGCACGTTTCGGTGGATTGACCGGCTGAGACCCGGACGAAGCGTCCAACCTACGAACGCGGTTTGCCTGGGCTTTCTGGCCGCCGGCCTCGTGATGCTCGCGTTGACGATGGCCTGGCCGAAAGCTTTCTACCCGCTGGTTTGGGGATCGATCGTTCTCATTCTTGAACCGGTAAATATCTGGCTGAGCCGACAGCACTTCCTGGAGTGGCTTCGGGAGGGCGACTGGCGGCCCGTGATTGCACTTGCGCTGGGCGCATTGATCTGCGGTTTTTTCTGGGAGATGTGGAATTTCAAGTCCTACCCAAAATGGATTTACCACACCCCCGGCGCCGAGTTCCTTTATGTGTTCGAGATGCCGTTGCTGGGCTTCCTGGGCTACCTGCCGTTTGCCTGGGAACTGTTTTCGCTTCGAAGTTTTCTTTGGCCCAGCGCGCCGCGGTTGAAGCTGTGAACCTCGTCGTACGTCTGCAGTTGGGCTTGGGGAGCACACGCGCCCTCGCGTGGATCGACCGGCGCCTCACCGGTCGAAATGGACACGCCGGCGAATTCCATCCGACAGTGAGTTGTTCGATCGCAGTTTTGTGGTCGGCGAGGGCGCCGACCACGGCACGCGAGGGCGCGTGCGCTCCCCATCGAATCTGAAGAGACATTTCGCCATGCTGCCTATCGCCGAGCGTGAATTGCGGGTCGCCGCGCGCCAGCCGAGAACCTACCGGTCCCGGCTGATCATGGCGGGCGTGGGGGTTTTGATTTTCAGCTGGATGGTGTGGCTGCTGGCCCGATACGGGCAGGGGATTTCCGGCTCCACCCTTTTCCAGACGTTGTCCTGGATCGCGCACTTCTATTGTTTGTTCGCCGGCGCCGCGATCAGCGCGGATTGCCTGAGCGTGGAAAAGCGCGAGAACACCATCGGCCTTCTCTTTCTCACCCACTTGAAAGGCTTCGATATCGTGCTCGGGAAATTGATGGCCAGTTCGTTGAATTGTTTCTTTGGGCTGCTGGCCATGTTTCCCGTGCTGGCCATTCCGTTGCTCATGGGGGGCGTGCAGTTTGCCGACTTCGCGCGCGTGGTGATTGGCCTGACGAACACGTTGTTCCTGTCGCTCTCCGTCGGAATGCTCATTTCGAGCCTGAGCAAACACTCGGTCCGCGCCACCAGCCTTGCCTTGCTCCTCATGGCGGTCGCGGATTTCGGCCTCTTCGGATTGGGCGAACTGCTGCGCGTCCAGTATCAAGCTCCCGAATGGGCGGGCCGCGTCGAGCTCGCGAGCCCGTTTTTCATGCACACCGTCGCGGATTCAAATACAGCCGGGACGCGCGCGAATCAATTCTGGCTGGCGTCGCTGACCCTTTTCCTGGCGGCGCTGGCGTGCCTGGCGGTCGCTTGCTGGATCCTGCCTTCGGTCTGGAAGGAGAAGGCCGGCGGCAAGAAATCCTTCACGTGGCGCCGGCGCTGGCAACGGTGGAAATTCGGCGCCACAAAGCGCGGCCAGGGCCTTCGCGCGCGGCTCCTCGATTGGAATCCGTTCTTCTGGCTGGGGTCTCGAGATCGCCTGGGCTGGATCGCTCCGCTCCTGTTCGTGGCGGTCTTCGTGGTGTTAGCGGTCTGGGTCGCGTGGAAGGTCGGCTTGAATTTCTTTGGCCCGGCCAAGCCTATTGGTGGATTTGTTTTCGCCTGGTTTTGGGCCACGGCGTTGCTGCACCTGATCGTTCTGTTCCGGATCGCCATGACGGCGACGCATCAATTCGCCGAGGACCGCAAAAGCGGCGCGCTGGAATTGCTGCTGGCCACGCCGATCCGTGTCCGCCAGATCGTGCGCGGCCAATGGCTCGCGTTGCTGCGCCAGGTCTGGGGACCAATGATCGCAGCGCTGCTGGCGCACGTGCTTTTTCTTTGGGGCTTGCTCGAATTGATCGCCGCCGAGGAACTGAAGGGCCGGACCGGGTTGGACGTGCTGCGCGCGATCCTCCAGGGCGACCCGGCGGCCCTGGTCGATTTGGACTGGCATTTCTTCTTCATCATGAAGGTCGTCCTCACCGCGGGCGGACTGCTCGTCGCGCACTGGATCGCGGTCGCGTGGGTGGGAATGTGGATGGGACTGAAAACCCGGCGCGCGCGCAACGCGCCCTGGGTCGCGCTCGCGCTCGTGGCGTTCCCTCCCTGGCCCTTCTTCACGATCACCGTGATGTTGCTGGACCACTTCAGTTTCCTCTGGTCCGAATACGAATTGCTTCATTTGGGACTGAAAACCGCCGTAGCGTTGAACCTAGCCAACGATCTTTTGCTCTCGATCTGGGCCTGGCGAAGGTTGCGCCGGGATTTTCGCCTGGCGGTGACGGACCGGTTTTTGTTCCTGCAACAGAAACGCTCCTGGCGCCGCCGCGCGCGGCTGGCTCTTCGTTTTGTCCTGGCCACCGCAGCCTTGCTGGGGCTGCTGAAGCTCTGGCATCTCGAAGAAAACTGGCGCGGCCAGCGCGCGTGGAACCAATTCAAACGCGAGATCGAAGCCAAAGGCGAAACGATTGATCTGGCTTCCATGATTCCTCCGGAAGTCCCGGCCGATCAAAACTTCGGCGCGGCGAAAGTTTTTGCGCCGTTGTTCGCTTACGATTACGCGCCCCATGGCGGGATTCGCTGGCGCGGATCGGGCATCACCGAGCTACAGTCCATTGAGCTACAAGGCCAGACGCGCGGCGGGCCGTGGGCCTTCGGGTCGAGCCTGCTCGGGAATTGGCGCAACGCGGAGCTGGCCGATCTCAAAGCGTGGCAAAAGCGTTTCCGCGCTCTGGCGCAGTTCCCGCAGCCCACGGGCACAAATGAACCGGCCGAAGATGTCCTCGTGGCCTTGACCAAGTTCTCCTCGAAACTTGAGGAAATGCACCAGGCCAGTCTTCGCCCCCACAGCCGATTTCCTGTGCCTTACGAAAACGCGCGCAGTGGCATGATGCAGCACTGGCCCATTTGCCGGAACATAGCTGACGTGCTCGCGCTCCGGGCGATCGCCAGCTTGAATCTGGAGCGCACTGACGAGGCTTCTCATGAAGCGAACCCCCTCACCCTTTTCCTTTCCCCCCGTGGGGGAGAGAGTGTCCGCAGGACGGGTAAAGGGGATTCGCGTCGGTTCATGGACCGGGCGCACGGTTCGGGAACCGTGGGAGCTTTCCAGGATCTCAAACTGATCTTCCGATTTGCCGAGGCGCTGGGACTGGAGCCTTTCATTCAGGCCCAACAGCATCGCATCACGATTCTAAACTCGGCGATCCAGGTTATCTGGGAAGGCCTGGCTCAGCGCCGATGGTCGGAGGCCCAACTGGCCGAGTTGGAGAAACTGCTGCAGCGCTTCGACCTGTTCGCGGACAGCCAGAAGGCCGTGCGCGGGGAAATGCTGCAGCAGATTGCGGCGTGGGCGCGCTTCCGCGCCGTGGTTTCCGGGGAAGCGCCGGCGCCGGAAGGATACTGGGAGAGCCGCTGGAGGCGGTTGAAGTTCTTCTATTCCGTGGGCTGGACGTACGACCGGCAGATTCAGATTTATCGGTTGCACGAGCAGTTAGCGAAACAATTCGCCACGCGGGAAGGAGACGGCCTTTCGCCCGGTGAGATCCGAGCCGTCAGGGAAGCCATGGACCGGACCGGCGCCTTCCTGGACAACCGAGGATTTCGGTGGGCTCTGGACGGATTCCTTTTCGAGTTTCCCCGCACGCAGATCTCATTGAACCTGGCGCGAGTCGCGTGCGCGTTGGAGCGCTATCGCCTGGCGCAAGGGCACTTTCCGGAACGCCTGGAAATGCTGGTTCCGTCGCAACGCGCCGAACTCCTTGCGGATACGCCGGGCAACGAGCCGTTGACTTATCGGGTCACGGAGGACGGCAAGTTCGTCCTCACGATTGTCCGGCGCGGCGAGACCGGGCGTTTCCAGAGCGGCTCGGAGTCCTTCCACTGGGCGTACCCGGCAAAGTGAAGTTGTTTGTTTCAGTCGGAAGCCGCGAATCAACTCCCATGGACGCGAAGACCTCTGGAAAGCTCTTCTCTCATTCCCGTTCATCGCATGCTTCAATTCCTGGCTCTCGGCTTCTGTCCAGCGAATGGGACCCAGAATACGCAATGCTTCCTCTCTGGAGACTCCAACTTTTGGGTGAATTTCGGCCACGGTCTTTCCGTTCCGCTGGATTTGCGCAATCTCACCACGCTGGATCACCTGATCCAGGACGCGCTCGCTGTCGTGCGCCAGTTCTGTCGCTGTTACGATCATGCCATCAAAATACTCATCAATTCCAAAGCGACAAGGCATTTGCGGAGCCCGCTCATTGATCCAACCCGATCTGCTTGAGCAGCCGGGCTTGAAAGTGGCCGAGCCATTTGATCGCTGCCACTAAAACTTCCCGTTGCGCACCTCGAACCGGGTGGGCTTGCCCAGGGTCCTCCCGTCCTCCATCACCCAGCGCGCCACCCAGCGGAGCATCGCTTCCAGGGAGGTCGGCGGTTCGCCCAGGATTCCGAAAAGCCGGCTGGGATTGCTCAACAGCGCCGTGTCGGCTTCCGCGCCGGTAATCGTCACCGGCTGATTCATCAATTGGCCAAAACGTTGCGCCAGGTCGCGAACGGAAAGAAGCTTCGCGCCGGTCAGATTGAACGCGGAGGGAGGCGAGGCGGACAAGGGAAGCGCGCGCACGATCATTTCGTTGGCGTCGCCTTGCCAGATGCAGTTGAGGTAGCCCATGGTCACATCGACCGTCTGATTGGCCCACACTTTCTGCGCGATCTCCAACAGCACGCCGTAGCGCAGATCGACCGCGTAATTCAATCGCAACACCGCGACCGGAGTGCCGTTCTTGCGGGAATGAAATTCAAAGAGCCGTTCGCGCGCGACCGCGGCGTTGGCGTACTCGCCCAACGGCGCCAACGCATCGGTCTCGACCGAACCGCCGCGGGCGATCGGAGTCAGGGGATAAACGTTACCCGTGGAGAGGGCTACGATGCGGGCTTTCGAAAAGCGCTCCGCCACGTGCGACGGCGCCAGCGTGTTCGCGGCCCAGGTCAAAGATGGATTCTGCGCGGTGCCGAACTTGAGGCCGACCAAATACAGGACGTTGGCCGAGTCCGGCAGTTTGGCCAGCGACTCGCGCTCCAGCAAATCGCAGGCAAAGGTCCGCACGCCGCGCGTTTCAAGCCAATGTCTGGCATCATTGGAACTGAAGCGGCTGACGGCGACGATTTCCAGTTGGTGGCCCGCCGCGTCAGCCGCACGCCGGAGCAGCACCGCCAGCGAAGGGCCCATTTTGCCTGCGGCGCCCAGAATCAGGAGCGGGCTTTGAAGTGATTTGACCGACTCGATCAGGCACGACCGCGGGCGCGTCATGACTTCGTCCAACTGGTCCTCGGATTCGATACGGTCCGGCAATTCGGCAGCAATGGTTGAGATCATCTCAAGTAGGTCCGCGCTTCGAGCGAATATCGGAACCGCAAAACCGCGGTCCGCGCAAGGAAACTTCCCATGAACCAGACGGTAGGGCGAGCCTGTCTCCAGCGAGCCGGTCCGGACGTGTTCCAAACACGGCGAGCGGCTCGCCAGGACGGACTCGCCCTACCGGCGATCGGTTCACGGGCCGTGTGCATGGTCCTAAAATCAAGCAGGCTTGACGGTAGGGCG